>JAILQA010000101.1 GCA_024699205.1 Treponema sp.
CAAAGAAGATTGCAGAAGCTCTTCATGTTTGCGGTTTGATGAACATGCAGTACGCAATTGAAGACGGAAAGGTTTATGTAATTGAGGCAAATCCAAGAGCTTCGCGAACTGTCCCACTCGTATCGAAAGTTTGCGACACTCAGATGGCCCGCCTTGCAACAAGAATGATGCTTGGTGAATCCTTGAAATCTCTGGGCTTGAAGGACAAAGTGATTCCGTACTACGGTGCAAAAGAGGCTGTTCTTCCTTGGGCACGCTTCCCTGGAGTTGACCCTATTCTTGGACCTGAAATGCGTTCTACTGGTGAAGTTCTTGGATTGGCTCAGGACTTCCCACTGGCCTTCTACAAGGCAGAAGAAGCTGCCGGTGATGAGCTTCCACACGCTCCAGCTGCCTGGGAAAACAAGAAGGTTCTTATCAGCCTTAGCAACAAGGAAAACCTTAAGGACCAGGTAGTTACCATTGGTAAGACTTTGAAGGATTTGGGCTTTACACTTATTGGTACCCAGGGCACAGCCGATTTCTACAATGCCTGCGGAATCAAGTGCGACGTTGTAAACAAGATTGGCGGCGGACGTCCTGATGTTGTTGATTTGATTATGAACAAGGATGTTTGCCTGGTAATCAATACTCCAAAAGCACAGAGAAACTATGCCGAAGACCGAAAGACAATTCGCAAGGCTTGCTTGAAGTACAAGGTTCCTTATATTACAACACTTGCTGGTGCGCTGGCTGCTGTAAAAGGTATTCAGAGTGTTAAGAATGGAAACGGTGGCGAAGGCGGAGTTAAGAGCTTACAGGAATACCACAGTATGATTAGATAAGAGATTCCCGCATCAGGTACGGGAATGACAGATGATGTCATTGTCGGGCTTGACCCGACAATCTATACGCCAGTTCCGATTGGGGGCTGGCGTTTTTTTTTAAGGTTTCTTTCTCTACTGAAATATTTTTCAAAATCCTATATAATTCCTTATATAAGATGCAGAATGCGCCACTGCTCGCGTTTCTTTAAACACAGGAGTAAAAAATGACCTTAATCTCATGGAACATAGATTCAATCAACGCAGCCCTAACTTCAACTTCGGACAGGGCACAGCTGTCTAAGGCGGTACTGAAAAAGTTGGGTGGCTACAAGGCTGATATAATCGCAATTCAGGAAACAAAGCTGCCGGCGGAAGGACCAAGTCCAAAGCACCAGGAGCTACTGGCGGAATATTTTCCCGGTTATAAGGTAGAATGGCTTTCTTCTGTTCCGCCAGCTAAAAAAGGCTATGCGGGAACAATGATTTTGTACAAAGAAGGTTTGACTGCAAAACGAGAAGTGCCCCGCCTTGGAGCCCCAGATACAATGGATGATGAAGGCCGCCTGCTGGTTCTTGAGTTTGACAATTTTTATTTCGCCAACGTTTACACACCAAACTCTGGCGACGAACTTAAACGCCTTGCCCAACGCCAGCAGTGGGACAAACTTTATGCCGACTATCTGGCCGCCCTGGACACCAAAAAGCCTGTTATTGCCTGTGGCGACTTCAACGTTGCTCACAAAGAAATTGACCTTGCAAATCCGGCAAGCAACCATTTTTCTGCCGGCTTTACCGACGAAGAGCGCGAGGGCTTTACAAAGCTGCTTGCCCGCGGTTTTACTGACAGTTTCCGCCACATCCATGGCGACGTAAAAGACATTTATTCCTGGTGGGGTCAGAGAATCAAAACCAGCAAAATCAATAACTCGGGCTGGCGCATTGATTATTTCCTCGTAAGTGACCGCATCAAAGAAAAAATCATAAAATCAGAAATGATAGATTCGGGACCTCGCCAGGATCATACTCCAATTCTGCTGGAAATTGATATCGGTTAATCTAATTTGGCAGGCTGAGAATTGTACTTCTATCTTATTCCGCCTGCTGCAGACTGTATTCTTTCTTCATCCCGTGTGCACCAAAAATCTGCCAGTTCCCCTGACCCAGACGTTGTAAGATTGCAAGGCGTTCCTGAGCACACAAAGCAGGATCTGTATCAACTGAGGTCATAAGAACTGGAGCGTACTGATTATAGGTAGCCTGTTCTTTTGTTAGACCGTGCATATTTATGTAAATATCCCCTGAAAAAACAATATTATGAATATAATCAATTAAAACGGTTTCACCTTTCAGATGGCCGCCTTTTGCCTGGTAGACTTCAAAATGCATTTCGCCAATGTCGAAAAAGCCAATCTGTTCAAGCGGTTCTTTTATTTCTTTTGGAGATGACCAGAGAGCTTTTACCTTTTCGGGAGCTGGTGGATTATAAAGTGTTAGCGCCTTGCAGATATTGATGTAAGGTTTGTGAAGAGGATTCTGTTCGCGGTATGCATCCTCACCCCTTGCTTCAAGCGCAAGACATTCCTTTGAATCTTGACTTGCAATAATTTCATCAAAAAGAGGAAGGAGTCCACAGTGATCTACATCTGCATGAGTGATGTAAATGCGTTTTTTCATTGTATCGTAATCGGGCAAAAGCTCGCGGAAAAGTTTTTCCATTTCTTCACGATAAAGTGCATAGCCGCTATCGATAAACAAGACTTCACCACAGCTTTTCAGAATTGCAGTGTTACTTCCGCATGGAGGTTCAATCAAAATTATTTCTGAATTATCCGTTATCTTATGATGTGAAATGCGTGGGGAAAAAGCAGAACCACGGCATCCGGCCAGGAGATGCGCAAATCGGCTGATGCTTTCAAAAGTTTTAAAAGGAGAAAGACCTTTTTCGTCCAGCATTTGCATTACAAGATTTGTATTTACAAGAAGGCTGTCTCTTTTATCTTCAGAAAGTCCAATACAGGAAACAAGTTCCGAAACAAAGGACTGATAAAAAATGCTATTGTCGTAAAACTTCTCTGAATGATTATAATTCAGCACGCGAACAGGACAAAGCTTTTTCACCTCTGCAATAAAAGCTTCAAAATGGTTTTCATCTTCTACATAAAGCCCCATTTTGAAGGCCTGAAAATCACTACCGTTTTCCTGCGAACTTATATAAGAAATATTAAGCTGATAATCATTTATAACTCGGAGAACGTCCGTAACACTACCTGGCTTATCCTGCAGCATAAACTCCAGCAGAACAATGCTTTTTTCAGTTTTTGGACTTTGAAGATATCCAATTGCTGTCAGCTCTTCATCTGCCTTGCGAAGATTTTCTTCCTCGCCTTCGGCATCAATAAAAAGTGTATGCGAATCAATTGCCTTATTGTAACTGACGCGGGTAATGTTGATATTCAATTTTGCAAGACATTCGCTGGCCTTTAAAAAAGCCCCTATGTGATGCGGCATTGTTGTTATATAGGTTTTCTTAATTTTCATTTGACAAGGTATTTTATCATCCTATACAATAAAAGTACATTCATTTTTCAGGAGACATATTGCCAATGTAACTACAAAACAGATTTCCATATTCTTTTTTCTCATTCGAGAGTTTATGCTGGAAGTCAGTTGTAATTTTACAGGAGGCCATTATGTCTATTCAAATCTCTAATCTTTATTTTTCTTATTCTTCTTCTAATTCAACTCTTTTTGAAGATTTTTCTATTCAGTTTTTTGACGGATGGACCTGTATTGCTGGAAGTAATGGTTGTGGAAAAAGTACACTTCTTAAGCTGATTGCAGGCCTGCTCGAGCCTGATAGTGGAAAGATTTCAGATCTAGGGGTGATTTACTGCCCACAGGAAACTGCTGATATTCCAGAAAATCTTTATACGGCTTTCTGGTCTGATGATAATGAGGTGCGCAGATTTTTCTCGCGGCTTTGTGTGACTGAAGAAATGCTTGAACGTTACGACACACTTTCGGGTGGTGAGAAAAAACGGATTCAGATTGCCTGTGCTCTTGCTGAACAACCGTCCGTGCTTCTGCTCGACGAGCCTACAAATCATCTTGATTCAGCAACAACAAAAATGATTTCTGATGCCCTTGGTGATTTTCATGGTATCGGTATCATGGTAAGTCACGACCGAGGTTTTGCTGATTCACTTTGCAGCAGGACAATTTATCTTTATAACGAGTCACATTCCTTTGCTGGTGGTCGTGATTGTATCGTGTACGATGTTTATCCATGTGGACTCACAAAGGCTCTGGCATTGAGACAGGAAGGCCAGGAACAATCCCGAGGAAATTGGGAAAAACTTAATTCAAAAGCAACTTGGGAAAAACAAAGGAGTGCAAAACTCGAAGCAGAAAATCAACGTTCAAAAGCCCGTCTTTCAAAAAAAGTCATTAATCTGAATGATCACGATGCAAAACGAAAGCTTGACGTTGCCCGCATAAGTGGAAAAGACCGTACAAGTGGAGACGCCAAAGCCCGCCTTGAAACTCAAATCCGCCAGACTGAGACAGAACGCGATAATATTAAGAAATCTCTGCGTCGTAAGGAAGGTTTTTCTCTTGCAAATACCGATTTTTCAAAAGCGATTATTATTGAAGAAAGTCAGATTCATGCCGGCAGCTATACTTTGCAGATTCCTCATCTTGAAATAAAGCGTGGTACAAAACTTGCGCTCTCCGGTCAAAACGGATCAGGAAAAACTCTTTTCGTGAATCATGTAATTGGGCTTCTGAAAGCAAGTGGTCGCGAAAAGGAATTACTTTATCTTCCTCAGGAAATTAGCGATGAAGAGCGCCTTCAGATTCTCCAGGACTTTTCCAGCCTTGAAGAAGACGAGCGGGGCGAAGTTCTTTCAACCTTGTTCAGATTGGGAAGTGAACCAGGCCGGCTGAGTACAGACCCCCAATCTTCCCCAAATAATAAGGACAGCAACAGGAAGGAGCAAACTCAGTTAAGTCCCGGTGAACTCCGCAAACTTATGATAGCTCTTGCAGTACAAAAGCCGCTTTCCTTGTTGATTCTTGACGAACCGACAAATCACATGGACATTACAAGCGTACTGGCTTTGGAAAAGGCGCTTGCAGCTCTGGAATGTCCTATGATTATTGTGAGTCACGACAAGGCTTTTCTTGAAAAAGTAACAAATACCTCGCTTGTTGCCGAAAGAAGCTCTGAGTCAACGGGAGTATTGCGAAATTTATAAACTTAAAATTGCAGCAGATTAAAATAAAACACTTGCCCTTTTATAAAATTGCTTTTATCATTCTATATATATGATAGAAAAGAGGTTTTGCATGAAGAATACTTTAAATCAAAATATAAAAGGCACTGTAAAAATATCTGTAATGTTAATTGCATTTGTCTTGTCTGCTGCAATTTTTGCTGCTTGCGCTTCAAAACCAAAAGTTCTTTCGTCTAAATCTTCCAAGCATATAACTGTTCAGCAGACAAATATGGGAGTTTATATTGTTGCGCATAGGGAAAAATCAGAAGATATTAAAACTATTCAGCTAACTGATTCAGAAAACGGTGCAACAATTGATTTGTCAGACTCTACTTCTGTTACTTTCTTGTGGCCTTTTGCTGAATCAGGAAAATCCTACACACTTAATGCAATTAGAACAAGCTTTGACTTTAGATAATCTTCGTTATACTTTGTGATAGTTGTACTTACGCTGTCAGTTTTAAAAGTAACAGTTTCTTTTGATTTTGTTCTGTCACCTCGGAGATATGCATTAAGTGTGTAGGATTTTCCTGATTCAGCAAAAGGCCACAAGAAAGTAACAGAAGTAGAGTCTGACAAATCAAAAGAAACTGTTACTTTTAAAACTGACAGCGTAAGTACAACTATCACAAAGTATAACGAAGATTATCTAAAGTCAAAGCTTGTTCTAATTGCAT
>JAILQA010000150.1 GCA_024699205.1 Treponema sp.
TATAAACAATATCCACTTTTGCTGGACGAAAATTATAATCTGAAACCTGCATATTATGGTGTTATGGAGGCAGCAGAATCTTATGCTGAATCCTTAGAATCATGAAAATAAAAAAAAATAAAAAGAATAAAAGGTCCGTAAAAAAATGCGAGTAATTGGTGAACTGCTGATATTTTTCCTCTTGTTTCTGACAAACAGCCGTGTTCTTTATGTACGTCACGAAAAAAGGGATGCAATGGTTATTTTAGCTCCTTTATCTCTTTTTCTTGTTTTTTTGCATATTCTGGCCTGGGGACTGGATATTTATAATCTTTATGCGCTTGTACTTTCTATTCTGGTCCTTCTTTCAAACTTTCATGCATTATTTAGATATTCAGAGAATCTGTATATAGACCATTACAGTTTTCTTATGATTTTCTGGACTATTATAACTAGCATTTTGTCTATAGGCGCAATTGTTGTTCTGATTATTTTTTATCCGATTAATTACAACAACAAAAAACTGAACATAAACGAAGTAACTAGCTATTATGAAGGCAGTATCCGTTCTGGTTTTACAGAAAAAACTGTTTTTGGTCGTACGAATATGACTTTGCATGAGTTTTCACCTCCCGAAAGTACTGATACTGCAGATGCAGATGCTGCTGTTCCCGAAGATTTAGTAGTTGTCTATATCGCCGATAAGCGCAGTGAAAGTGAATATAGCAAAAATTATCTTCAATTACTCTCTTCAAAAGGTTATACAGTTTGTTCTGCAGATATATATACTGATGATATAAAGTGGCTGGGAATAAAGGCAGAAGCTCGTTTTTACCGTAGAATGTCCATGATAATTAAAAGCCTTTTTTATCCTAAAGATTTTGCGCTTAATCACACAAAATATACCTATAATACAACAAATGAACTGGAAGCTTTAATTCCTATGCTTCAGGAATATTACAGCCAGAAAGAACAATATTCCGATTCATTAAAGTTTTTCTTAATTTCAGATGAATTGGGAAGCACTGCAACAGAGTTTTTTGCAAAAAAGAATGCAGATATTGTAACCGGATATATGCTTCTTGATTCTTTAACTGAGTACAAAACTAAGGGATATGGATTTATCAGTCAGACAGAACCTTTGCTTGCCCGTATCTTGGGAAATGACCGTGACACAAAGGGTAAAATTATTAATCAGATTGTAGATGATACAGATTACGAAATACAAAAAATCAAAGAGTTAAAGGAGATAAAAGAAGATGACATTGAAGGAACTGGACAATTATTTTAATAGCTTTCTTAAAAAGGAAAATTATGCCAATGATATCGCAATTAACGGAATCCAGGTAGAAAACAGCGATCCAGATAAAAAAGAAATTAAAAAGATTGCATTTGCTGTAGATGCCTGCGAAGCTACCGAAAAAATTGCAGCAGAACTTGGCGCAGACCTTTTATTTGTTCATCACGGTCTTTTCTGGGGTCATTGTCAGCCAATAACAGAATCTTTGTACAAGCGCCTTTCAACTCTTATTAATAAAGATATGGCTTTATGTGCTTATCATATTCCGCTTGATGCAAATAATCCTTATGGAAACAATTATGGACTTGCTTCAAGATTAGGTCTTACAAATGTTGAACCATTTGGAATCTGGAAAGGCATGACAATCGGTGTAAAGGGTGAATTACCTGAACCTTTAACAATAGATGTAATTTCCGAAAAAGTAATGCGGATTGGTAAAATGCCATGTGCAGTGCTTAGATTCGGTAAAAAAGAAATAAAAACCATTGGAATTGTTTCAGGTGGAGCCAGCGAAGATGTAGAAACTGCAATTTCTGAAGGTCTGGACTGCTTTATTACCGGTGAGTTCAATCATGAGCAGTATCACACAGCCGAAGAAATGAAAATCAATGTAATTGCCGGCGGTCATTACGAAACAGAAACCATGGGAGTTTCCCTTGTAAAAGAAAAGGTGGAAAAAGAATTGGGCATAGAATGTGTCTTCATAGATTTACCAACTGGATTCTAAAAACTCTGTTGAAATCTACAATTGTGATTACACATTTTTGACTTCACACATTTTTGATTCCCTTTAAACACTAATAATTTTTTGGTATATTAAATATATGGATATCGATAAGAAATTAAAATCAAAATTATTACCTATTGCGTTAACAATTATAGTCGTTGTATTAGATCAGATTACAAAAATGCTGGTCGTTCGTTTTATTCCGATGAATACCATTGGCACACAGTTTTTTGGTGATTTTTTAAGAATAATACATGTTCGTAATCCGGGTGTAGCCTTTAGTGTTGGAGCCGGACTTTCTTATAACATAAGAAGGGTTCTTTTCTCTATAGTTCCAGTTATAGTTTTAGTTCTTGTACTTGTAATTTACTTTAGAAATAATGACTTTACAAAATTACAGCGCTGGGCAATCTGTGGAATTGTAGGCGGTGGCTTTGGAAATATTATAGACCGTATTTTCAGACCTGCCGGTGTAGTAGATTTTATTGATGTAAAGTTTTACGGACTTTTTGGATTTGACCGCTGGCCAACATTTAATGTCGC
>JAILQA010000169.1 GCA_024699205.1 Treponema sp.
GTGTCCTTTAAGGTTTACAAGCCCGGCAGCAGCAGCTTCTTTTACAAACTTATCGTTGATTTCTTTTTCCTTAGCAGCAGCGGCTTCATCATCAGCAGCGTGATTAGAATATTTTGTAAGGAAAGGAACGTTCATCAAAGAGCGGCTTCCAATCTGAGCTGTTGCGTGATAGAAATTGCCTTCATTGCTGTCCAAATAGTTGTAAAGATAATCAGCCTTTTCCTTGTTGCGTTTGAGCATTCCTTCAGCACCGCCGTTAGCTTCAATCCAGTGCAAAACTTTTCCAAGAACATAAATTGTATAGCAAGGAGGAGTGTTGTACATAGAACCGTTATCAGCATGTGTTTTATAAGCGAGCATTGTAGGGGTTCCAGGCAGGCAGTTTTCAACTTCTGGAATCAAATCTTCGCGGATAATTACAAGAGTAACACCAGCTGGAGCAAGGTTTTTCTGAGCACCTGCAAAGAGAAGACCGAACTTTGTAACATCAAGCGGTTCACTTAAAACGCAGGAAGAAATATCAGCTACAAGAGGAATGTTTCCAGTGTCAGGAATGTACTCGTAGTGAGTTCCCATAATTGTATTGTTGAGACAGATGTAGGCGTAATCATAATCGCCAGTAATTTTTTCAACGCGTGGAATATAAGAGTAATTCTTATCTTTGCTGCTTGCAATTATATCAACTTCAATACCAAGCTTTTTAGCTTCAGCAGCAGCCTTCTTTGCCCAAACACCAGTTTCGATATAAGCAGCTTTTTTGTTTTTAATTCCAAGATTTTCTGCAACCATGGCAAACTGAGTTGAACCGCCGCCCTGTACAAAAAGTACCTTGTAATTGTCCGGTACATTCATTAATTTTCGAACCATTGCTTCTGCATCTGCGATGATTGGTTCATAGGCCTTAGAACGGTGACTCATTTCCATTACGCTCTGACCGGTTGTACCGTATTCCAGCATTTCTGCTGCACACTCTTTTAAAACTTCCTCCGGCAGGCAGCTTGGACCCGCACTAAAATTGTAGACTCTTGCCATAATCGACCCCTTTGTCTTTTTTTTGTTAGTGAATTATTCACTTAATAATAAATTTAAAGCATTGACAATAGATAAATTCTCAACTTTTATATTCTGCGGAACCTTTAATACTGTCCGCGTCATATTTACAATTCCTGTAATTCCGGCCTTTATCAGTTTATCTGTCATTGTTTGTGCATCCTTTTCTGCAACTGTAAGAATGGCAAGACTGATATTTTCATGCCTTATTACATAATTCATTTCTGTTGTAGGGTAGAGAGGAAAAGTTGAGCGAAGAATCTCAACCCGGTTTACATTGGAATCAAAACCTGCCTTAATCTTAAAACAGGTACCTTCCATCATCCCTTCATCCAGAAGTGCCGCACCAAGTCTGTTCAAACCGACAATGCAGCAGTTTTTTGTATCAGATTCAATTCCGAGTGCCTCTTCGACAGCTTTTCGCAAATCGTCCGTCTGGTACCCGTTTGAAATCCCCTTGTTGTAGCCGAGCAGCCAAAGATCATGCCTTATGAGAGAATCCTTCCAGCCCGTAAGTTCACTTATTTTTGCCGAAGTGATTTTAGAAACTGGATTTGTGCCTGAAGTGTTTGAGTCTTTCTTTGAATAGGAATCAAGCAAATCAAGCAATAGAAGCATTCTTTTTCTGGTTGCTTCCGGAATTACAACTTGTGCACTCATTATAGGGGTTCTCCTTTGTTGTGGGAATGGATTTTCAAGCATAAAAGATGCTTTTACGTCAAAAATTTACCAAAAAAGAGGAAAAAATGCAAATACTGTTAAAAGTTTAACAATAATATATAATTGCAGGTTAAAAAAAAAGAGGAACCGGGAAAAAACTAACAAAACCGGTTCCTCTCAAAAAATTAGGAGGCTGATTAATTATGCTTGCCGCTAGAGTATGCAACGGAATAGCCTGAATTAAGAGGTGCTTCGTAATAGGTTGCAACCTCCTGCTCGAACAGGCTGTCAAGCATTTTCTGGTATGACAAAATACTTCCCACATAATTCAAAGTGGTTTGCGGAGTATTGTTTGAACGTACTCTGTTTGTTCCTGCGTTATACATTGCAAGTGCTGAAACTTCATTTCCAGCGGTATTCAAACAAAACTTTAAATGTGACATACCATATTTGGCACTGATAAAAGGATCATAAAAATCTGCTTCGGTCAATGCCGGGAATGTATTACTGTTCAACTGGAACAAGCCTCTGTCTATTGTGGCATTAGCGTTCTTATGAACAGCTTTTATATCATATCTGCTTTCTACATAAGCCAAAGAAAAGGCCAGTGAAAGCGGGATATCATTTTTATCTGCTTCAGAAAGAATTGCCTGTGCAGTTTCTTTGCTTCCAGTTACATGGGAATAAAACCACTCAACTGCGAGTCTGGAAGTTGACTCTCTGTACAAGTCCAAACCGGAATCTCTAGTATCGTTGAGCTTATCAAAAGAAACATCAGCAAGATGTTCTTGAAAAGCAGCCGAAATCTCAGGCTCTTCTGGTTCTTCTTTTATTTCTGAAGGAATTTCTACTATAACTTTTTGTTCTTTGTTTTGATTCGGAAGTAGGAAATAAATTGATAGAGCTGCAGAGATAAAAAAAATACTCATGGTCAAAAAGATGAAACAGAAATTCCTAAAATAATTACTGTTTATTCTGAATGCCATTTTCTTATACCTCGTTACCTCTTTTCTAAATCCGTATATTTTTAATGTCTGAATAATGCCACAAAGCAAAAAAAAATGCAAGTGAATAAGCAAGAAAAAATTGAAAAATATGTTTTTTTTTGAAATAATTTGCGAAAACCTTGAAAACTTTGCGGTTTCTTGCGGTTTGTTGTATTATTTTATCTGTTACAAGAGTATAATTGTGTCTGGTGTTGCAATTTTCTGCTCAGAAATAATTTTTTTGTCAGCAAAATATACGAACTGCGCATGTTTAATTTCAAGTTTTTCTATGAACTGAAGGGAAGGAGAATCGCTTCCAAATCCTTTTGCAAGAAGTTCTGGCGGAAGTTCCATTCCGACAAGACTTATGCAGTCTTTTGTTCTTCTGGCAGTGTGATTGAATGCATTGATAAAAAGTTC
>JAILQA010000200.1 GCA_024699205.1 Treponema sp.
AAAGTTATAAACTTAAAATCTCTTTAAAGATTTTTACATTAGTGGTGGGAAAATGAACCGTTGTACACGTGCTGTAATTTATAAAGATAATCTTAAACACAATCTTGAAGAAATAAAAAATTACGTTGGATCAGATACAAAAATATGTCTTGCAGTTAAAGCAGACAGTTATGGACATAATGCTGTATTAACTTCAAATCTTGCAGAAACAATGGGAATTGAATATCTAGCAGTTGCTTCTGTTGATGAAGGAATTGAACTTAGAAAAAACGGAATCACTGCAAACATTCTTTTGCTTAGTCTTTGTACTCCACGCGAGTTTGAAGAAATGTTTGAATATAAAATTACTCCCTTAGTTTTTGGTGAGGATTTTATAAAGATTCTTTCAATTGCCGCTGATTCATATTTTAAGAATGATGAAAAGTTTACCGTTCATCTTGCTGTTGATACAGGAATGGGAAGAATTGGCTGTTATCCGGATGAAGCAGGAGAGCAGGCTAAACTTATAAATAATTCTAATCATCTTACCTTAGGCGGTATGTGTACTCATCTTGCAGTTTCTGACAGTACCAGCGAGGAAAATAAAAAATACACAAAAGAGCAGGTTAATCAGTTCAAAATTGCTGTAGAAAATGTAAAGGCAGAAAAGATAAATCCTGGAATTTGTTCCTGTGGAAGCAGTGCAGCTTTACTCACTGATTCAGATTTTCATTTTGATATGGTTCGGCCTGGAATTATTATTTACGGCTATTATCCTGACGAAATTACAAAGGAATATCTTAATAGTCAGGGCAAAAACATTGACTTAAAACCTATTCTCGGACTGGAAACAAAGGTTGTAGCAATCCGCCATTTTTATAAGGGAAAATCTATTTCTTATGGCAGAACTTATATTTGCGATGAAGATACTGATATAGCAATTCTTCCAATCGGTTATGCTGACGGACTTTTAAGAAGGTTTTCTCCTGGACTTGAAGTTACAATCAATGGCAAAAATTATCCTGTATGCGGAAGAATCTGCATGGATCAGTGCATGGTGAATATTGGCAATGACAACAAGGACGTTCATTTGTGGGACAAAGTAATGATTTTTGGACCAAAGGAAAGTGGGGCTTTGAACACTGCCGATGATTTAGCACGTATTGGAAATACTATTTCCTATGAAGTTTTAATCTGCCTTTCTAAGAGGGTTCAGAGAGACATTAAATAGTTTTTGACTTCTGCAATCAGATAAAAAGAGCCGGTAACAAGCAAAATTACACCTTTTTTTGCTGATTCTTCAAATGCCATTTTAATCATAAGCTTGTAATCAGCATTAGCAGTAAAAGGACAGCCTGTTTTTTCAAAAGCCTTTATTTCTGAGTTTATATCAGACTTCTTTTTGCTGCCTGGTTTTGTTATATACATGTGCTCAAAATTGTCTTTTAATATTGGCGCCATATCATTTACATCTTTATCTGCGGCACAGGCAAAAAGCAGGTTTACTTTCTGATTTTGATAGAGCTTGTGAAGTGTATCAAGTGTAAGTCTTATACTGTTGCAGGTATGGGCACCGTCAAGAATCAAATGCTTTATTCCTTCGTATTTTTTAATACTTTCAATAATTTCAAATCTTCCCGGAAGCTTTGCCTTTGCAAGTCCTCTTTCAATTATATCCTCGCTAAGGTTAGGAAATATTTTTCTTACTGTGATTGCCGCCTGAGCTGCATTCTGGGCCTGCATTTTACCAAGCAGAGAGAGTTGTGTTTCAATCGGACGATTAAAAATATCAGATTCAAAATGAACTTTCATTTTTTTTGCAGTAG
This sequence comes from Treponema sp., assembly GCA_024699205.1. GTDB lineage: Bacteria > Spirochaetota > Spirochaetia > Treponematales > Treponemataceae > Treponema_D. The sequence goes on from JAILQA010000200.1 coordinate 1,806, forward strand.
TATTGAAACAATAACCGGAGTTTTTTATCATTTCATCTACAAAATAATAAGGAGCATGACGGGTTATAGCTTTTTCCCGGAATAGAATTTTTACACTTTCTGTCTGCTGTCTGGCAATTACAACAGGAGTACAGTTTTTAATGATTCCAGCCTTTTCTGCCGCAATTTTTTCAAGAGTATCACCCAAAAATTCCGTATGCTCAAGTTCTATAGGAGTAATACAGCAGATTTTTGGACGGATTACATTTGTTGTGTCCAAGCGGCCACCTAAGCCTACTTCAAAAACCGACCAATTAACTTTTGCCTTTCTAAAGCACAAAAAAGCATATAAAGTAACCAGTTCAAACCAGGTAATAGGTCTGTCACCGGGCAAATCTATAATAGAATCTACATTAGGAATCATTTCTTTTATGGCTTCTTCATAAACAGATTCATCAAAAAAGCCGGAAGGCTTGCAGATGCGTTCTCTAAAATCCGTAATATGGGGAGAAGAATACAAACCAACATTATAACCTGCTTCTTCAAGAATACAGGCTATCATTTTTGAGACAGAACCTTTACCTTTTGAACCGGCAACATGAATGCAGGGAGCATAATCCTGTGGATTATCAAAACGCTTGCAGAGAAAATCTATTGTATCAAGCCAGAAAATATTTTTTTTGGGATTAAGTTCAAAATTCAAATAATCGCTAAGCCAGTCCAAAAAAACATCAATCGCATTCAT
>JAILQA010000203.1 GCA_024699205.1 Treponema sp.
TGTCTAAAGCTCTTAACCGCTTTACAAAAGAAGACCCTACATTCCGTGTATATACAGATCCAGAATCTAATGAAACAATCATTAAAGGTATGGGTGAGCTTCACCTCGACGTTTATGTTGAACGTATGAAGCGCGAATACAACTGTGAAGTAATTACAGGTCAGCCACAGGTTGCTTACCGTGAATCTATTACTGCTCAGGGTGATTTCAACTACACTCACAAAAAGCAGTCTGGTGGTTCTGGTCAGTACGGTCGTGTTGCTGGATTTATGGAACCAGATACAGAGAAAGATTACGAATTTGTTGACTCTATTAAGGGTGGTGCAATTCCTAACGAATTCATTCCTTCTTGTGATAAAGGTTTCCAGAGAGCTATGAAAGAAGGTTCTTTGATTGGAGCTCCTATTGTTGGTGTTAAGATTACTATCAATGATGGTCAGTCACACCCTGTAGACTCTAATGATAACGCCTTCCAGACAGCAGCTATTGGTGCTTTCCGCGAAGGTTATATGAAGGCAAAACCTGTTATTCTTGAACCAATCATGAAAGTTCAGATGACAGCTCCAACAGAATTCCAGGGTAACTTGTTCGGTCTTATCAACCAGCGCCGTGGTGTTATTGTTGATTCAACTGATGAAAACAACACTTCTACTGTAAACGCAGAAGTTCCACTTTCAGAAATGTTCGGATTCTCTACTATCCTCCGTTCTTCTACTCAGGGTAAGGGTGAATTCACAATGGAATTTGAAAAATATGGTAAAGTTCCAAATGCAGTTTCTGAAGAACTTCAGGCTAAATACAAGGAAGCAAGAGCTGCAAAGGCTAAATAGTAATATTTTAGTTTATTGCACTTAATTGCATAAAAAAGGAAGTTTGTTTATAACAGACTTCCTTTTTTTTACTTTCTTTTTTGATTTTTAGTTGTTTTCTTGGGTTTCCGTGTTATTATATATATAACAAGACTAATTAAATAAGGAGCGTACATTATGGAAAAAGAAGATTTATTCACACACAGCCCTGTTCGTTATTTTGACAAAGCAACCAGCGCCGGACTTAAAGACGGACAGTTAGGGCTTATAACATCAAAAAAAGGATTGGGGAAAACTTCAATTCTTGTTCAATTCGGATTGGACAATCTTTTAAATAACAAGGCATTGGTTCATGTTTCATTCGATCAGAAATCTTCAAATGTAATTTCATGGTATTCAAGCATTCTTTCAGAAATCGCCAAGAAAAAAAATCTTAAAGTAGAAAACGTTGCTGATGAAATTATGAAAAACAGAACCATCTTAAACTTTAATCAGGAAACATTTACACTTCCAAAAGTAGTAAATACGATTAAAGCATTAAAAGAAGGTGGAAGTAACATTCAGACAATCGTAGTTGACGGTCTTGATCTCGCAGCAGTTACTACAGAAGATTTGAATTGTTTCAAGGAATTTATTGAAACTGAAAAACTGGTAGCATGGTTCAGTTATACAAATGAATCTGGTTTATTGAGCGAAACTCTTGCCGCAGATAAACTTGAAGCATTTACAACTGTTGGTCACATTTTCCCTAATGGTGGAAATCTTTATCTTGGAATTTTGAAGAATGGAGATGGAAAAGTTTATTTGGACGCCAAAACACTTTTGATGACAAATAAGTAATTTTCCTGTTTTTATATAAAGAAAGGGGCAGTCCTCTTAGTCTTATGACTAAAAGGACTGCCCCTTTTGTATTAACTTACATTTGTTTTTATTGCTCTTTCCAAGGGAAAATAAAACTTTTTAGTTTTCTTGGTCCCAAAGTTTCGCGATCCTCATAAATTAAATCTTCCCAAGGAATCTGTCTGCGTTCTTTTTTTGTTTTAAGTTCCGGATGTTCTTCCAGATAATCATATTTATAAAGTCGGATTCTTAAAGCATTCTGAGTATTTATCAAGATTCCGGCGATTGAAGGCAATATACCAATAAAAAGAATTGAAATTATTACTGCAATAAAATTATTCAAGGCCATCAAAATTGAAAAACCAGTATTATCAAAAAATATAATAAAGCACTTTTTCAAAATTTTTCTGAAATTATTATGCATTGCACTTCGGATAGGGATAAACCACTGCAGAGAAAGGAAGAAAAATACATCGACCCAAACCAGCAAAGCACCGACACAAAGTCCAAGCATTGACTGCTGTTCAATAAAATAATAGTGAATACTGAAAAATGAAACAAAAACGACAGCACAAACTAAAAGAGAAAACAAAACTGCATCTTTTATTACGCCAGGAATTGCTCTAAAAAAGTCAGCGATATTAATTCCGCGGAAATCAGCTATTTTTGCTGCCTGCTCACCATAGGCAAAAGCAATAATTGAAAGAATGATTACACCTATCAGAATAATCACCGTCTGGATGCCATAAAACAAAAGTTCCGGCATTGACTCCATAAACTTTGAAGAAAAGAAGGCACTCAAACAAACAATTCCAAGTGCGCTAAACAAAAAGATAATATTGGTTATTATTACAGAAAGTAAATTATCCCAACCATCACAAAAATTCTTTTTTATAATAAATCCGTACATATAGGTAAATTTAATTATTATTCAGATAAAAAGCAAGGGGAAAGGACAAGAAGGTAGAAAAAGAATTAATCTAGACATTTTGTAACTTTGAATTTAATATATGCACAATGAAAGAAGACATAAGGCAGAGTATTTCTAAAGTTTCGCATATACACTCGGAAGTTGCGGCATTTTTAGCGCAAAAACTATCATCGCGCGGATTACCGGAATTGATTTCTTCCCATGGTAACATTCTCTTTCAGCTTTCCATAAATGAATCCCTGACTATGGGGGAACTTGCAAAAAAAATCAACAGAGATAAATCCACGACAACCGTTTTAGTCCGCAAGCTTAAAAAAGCAGGCCTTGTAAGCGAACAAACGGCAGCAAAAGACAAACGCAACAAAATCATCACGCTTACTGAGAAAGGTCAGGAATACAACAAGATTACTGCTGATATTTCGGATAATTTGATTAAAACCTTCTATAAGGACTTTACCCCCCAAGAACAGGAGCAATTTTTCAACTTCCTTATCCGCATAGAAAAAAACTTTGAATAAAAAAATGTTGCAACATGCAGTTTTGCAAAGCAACAATACATAGTAGCAACATGCAGTTTTCAAAAATACAATTAATCGTCGCAATGTGCAGTTTTGCTATGCAAAACTGCAAGCGGCGGCAGTCAAAATATTTAGTAAAAAACAGACTATCACCGCCGCTACTTGACATTAGTTTTATATAAAACTATTCTATACAGCATGAAACATTCAACCTTTTTTAAAATCATAACAATTAGTTCAATTTTGACACTGGCTCTTTGCTTGACTTCATGCAAAGAAAAAAAAGAAAACGGAAAAACTCAGAAAATCACTGAAAAAAATACGGAAAAGCTTGAAGAGCTCAAAACAGACACAGCAAAATCAGATACAAAAAAATCAGAAACAACTACTACATCAAATCAAAAATCAATTGCAGTTTTTGTACCAGGAATCATTGCTGACAGTCCAATTTATGCAATGCTGGCTGACGGCGTAAAATCAGCTGTAAACAAATACAACGAAGGAAAAGCCAAGGCTGACCGTGCAGAAGTTTATATTCTTGAAGCTGGAACAAATCAGGCAGAATGGAGCAAAAAAATCACAGCCCTTGCCGCACAGCAGAAATATGATGTAATCATTTCTTCTAATCCTTCCCTCCCTGACCTTGTAGTTCCAATTGTAAAACAGTTCCCAAATCAGAAGTTCATTCTTCTTGATGCTGAATTAAAAGGAAACAAAAATATTTTTACAATCTGCTACAATCAATATGAACAGGCTTTCCTTACAGGCTATATTGGTGGCCTTATGTCTAAATCCCACAAAATGGCATTGATTGCTGCCCAGGAATACCCTGTTATGAATAATATTCTTCTTCCATATTTTGAAAAAGGCGGAAAGGAAGCAAACAAAAAGACCACCGTTGATTTTAGAGTTGTTGGAAACTGGTATGATGCAAACAAGGGTGCAGTTCTTGCTGATTCAGTAATTGAAAACGGAGTTGATGTAATTCTTCCAATCTGCGGTGGTGCTTCACAGGGAGTTATCAATTCAGCTGTAAATCATAAGGTTTACGTAACCTGGTTTGATAATAATGGCTTTGAAAAAGCTCCTGGAACAATCATTTCAAGTTCAATTCTCAAACAGAAAGAAATGGCCTCAATTGCTACAGAAAACTATTTAAGCGGACTTACAGTCTGGGGAAATGCAGATATGGTTGGAGTTAGCGACGGCTTTGTTGATTTTGTCCAGGATGATCCATTGTATATTCAGACTGTTCCTGCAAATATCAGGAATAAAATGAAAAAAATGGTTGAATCCATCCGAAGCGGAAATTACAAAGTACAATAAGAGAATGAATATTGAATTAAAAAATATCTGCATGTGTTTTTCCCGTAAAAAGGTTCTTGACGGTGTAAACATAACTTTTGAAGAAGGAAAAATACATGCCCTGCTTGGGGATAACGGAGCCGGAAAATCTACGCTTGCAAATATTCTTAACGGAGAACTCAAGCCTACTTCCGGTTCTATTCTGATTGACGGCAAGGAAACCCTTCTTAAAAATGCAAAACAGGCTATTCAACACGGAATATCCTACGTTCATCAGACGCCGGTTCTGGCAGAATCAATTTCCATTAAGGAAAATGTTTTTTTAGGGCTGGATAAAAAAAGCAGAGCGCAATTCAATATTCTTTCAAAAATTTGGCTTAATGATTTTGAACCTTCAAAACTAGTGAAGAATGTAGGGTCAGATACAAAGTTTTTTATTGCACTTATGAGTGCGCTTTTAAAAAATCCAAAATTTCTTATTCTGGATGAACCGACTGCCCTACTCGATGAAAAACAGAGAGAATATTTATTTAGAAACCTAAAATCTCTGGCAGATTGTGGTTTAAATATTCTTATAATAACCCATAATTTTGATGAAGCTGAAAAATACTGCAATTCAATTGTCAGGCTCGAAGACGGCAAAATAATTGATTTTCTGGCTCCAAAGCAGGCAAATATAGTTCCCGGGCTAAAAAAAAACTACTCTAAAAATTTGACCTTCATTTTTGAAAATCTCACGGCAAGACCTTTGAATACGCCTTCAATTTTTAATGCTGGCTTTTCAGTAAGTGGTCAGAAAATTGTGCTTATTAAGGGATTGCCGGAAGACGGGCTTATAACATTGGAAAATTTGATTACTGGCTTTTACAAGGACAAGTGCGAAGGAAATCTGAAAATCACAAAAAATGGCGAAGAATTGTACAACAATTCTCTAAAAAGTCCATTTTATTCAACTAAACTGCTAAGAAAAGGTATAAAACTAAAGGATGGAAATTCAATAAGAGCTGGAATAATTCCGACAGACAGAAAATATCGGGCATCAAATCCAGAACTTACTATCGAACAGATAATAAAAGCCGAGCTTAAAGAGGCAGATGTAAACAAAATCATCTCACTTGCAGATATTGATATTCAGCCCTCTGAAAAAGCTGTAAATCTTTCGGGGGGAATGTTACAAAGGCTGATTCTAACACGAGAACTTTATCCTAAACCCCAGCTTCTTATTTTATGTCAGCCACTGCAGGGATTAGATGTTATGGCTTGTGAAATAACCTGCGAAAAAATAGTAAAAGCCGCAGAGGAAGGCGCTGCCGTCATAATTTTATCTTCTTCTGATTTTACCTCCGTACTGTGTAACCAAAAGTTCATTCTTAAAAACGGAAAACTGGAGAAGGTCAGATGAACACATATTTTATAGGATCAGCACTTGCAACTGCCTCTTTATATATGGTTTCTGCAACAGGAAATACAATCTGTATGAAAAGTGGCAACATTAACCTTGGAAGCGAGGGGCAGATTTACGCCGGCGGATTTATAAGCGCAATTCTGCTGAACTATTTTGCAGGTTGCAATTTTCATCCTTTTTTTGCACTGTTTTTTTCACTTTTTGCCGCTTCCATACTTTCTGCCCTGATTGCATCCTTTTCAGTTTTTCTGCAGCAATACAGAAACGCCAGCTTTTTACTAACCTCCTTTATTGTTTCTTCTTTTATAATTCCAATTATTGACGGACTTATAATCGGCCCATTCAGAAGTAAAAGTGCAAATCTAATTGCAACGGACTTTATTATCGACAGCTACTGTTTTCCTCAGATTTTACAACCATCAACCTTAAGTCCATTTATTTTTGTCGCAATCCTTTTATGTATTCTCGGCGGACTTTTTATTTACAAAACAAGCTACGGAAATAAAATCAATATTTACGGAATAGCACCGGTTTTTTCAAAATATGCAGGCTTTTCAACAGGAAAAATAGAACTTACCAGCGCAGTCATTTCTGGAGCAATGAACGGTATTACAGGCTTTGCGGCAATCTGTGGAATCTATTATTCCTGCCATCAGGGCTTTTACAGTGGAATCGGCTGGAATGCACTTTCGGTAGCAATGATTGCAAAACTAAATCCATTTCTGGTAATTCCTGTAAGTGTTTTTCTTGCCTTTGCAATTACCTTTGCTGATAATCATGCGCTTTTCCATAATTTTGATTTTGATATAAGTGGACTGATTCAGGGAATTATAATTTTTGTGATTGCAATTACTGCCAGAAAAGGAGTTTCAAAATGATTTTAGGATTGATTGCTTTTTCGTGCCCGCTTATTCTGGCAGCTGCAGGCGCCCTTTTTAGTGAATACGCCGGTATACTCGCCCTTTTTCTGGATGGATTGATTTCCTTTTCGGGGTTCGAAATGTATGCTTTTACCGTTCTGACAGGCTCTCCTCTTCTGGGAATTATTCTTGGATGCATTACCACTTGTCTTATTATTTTTATATTTGCAGTTATCGTAGAAAAAACTCATGCTGATTATTTTATAGCCTCCCTTGGCATGAACCTTATTTTTTCTTCAGCAGTTTCACTTTTTTCTTCTGTGCTTTTTAAGACCAGAGGGGTTCTTACTTCGCCAAAGTTTGTTTTTTCCGTAACTGATGTTCAGATTTTTGCAGTTTCATTAACCCTTATTTTGATATGCACTGTAATCTGCTTTTTGAAATATACTCAGAAAGGTGTATATTTTAGAATTACAGGCTCAGATTCACATGTTCTCGAAGTAAAAGGAGTGAACCCGGGAGTTTATAGAGTTGGCGCATGGGTAATATCTGGATTCTTTGCCTTCTTTGCAGGATGTCTTTTAAGTATGAAGATTTCATCTTATGTTCCGAATCTTGCAAGTTCCAAAGGCTGGATGGCCCTCGCTGCGGTTTATCTTGGAAAACGAAATATTGTAAAAATTGTAATTTTTGTACTTCTTTTCTGTGCCGGTGATTTTCTTGCTGCCAACATCCAGAATTACATTCCTGCAATTCCTAGCTCAGTTTTGCTGTCATTCCCATATATAATTGCAGTTTTGTTGTCATGCATAAAATAAAAAGACTATGCAATCACTCCAGAGTATTCATAACCTGCATCTTCGACAGCTGCTTTAATTAGGCTTTCGTCAACCGCTTTTGAAGTCGTGATTGTAACAAGCGCATCTTTGTGAGAAGCTGCAGCCGATTCAATTCCATCGATTGCTTCAAGAGCCTTTTTTACATGCATTTCACAATGTTCACACATCATACCTTTTACTGAGATTTTCATACTATTGTTCTCCTTTTCTTGAGATTTGCTTGATATTAATTTTCCTGTTACAGGATTTTTAATTTTTTTATCATGTTTTGTATCGTGGGTTTTAAGAAAGTTCAGGCGAAGAGCGTTTGATACAACGCAGAAGCTTGAAAGTCCCATTGCAGCAGCTCCAAACATTGGATTAAGAGTCCAGCCAAAAGCATGTACATAACAACCGGCAGCCAGAGGGATTCCAATCAAATTATAAAAAAAGGCCCAGAAGAGATTCTCATGAATATTTCTGATTACGCCCCTGGACAATCTGATTGCTGCTGAAACATCACGAAGACTTCCCTTCATTAAAACTACATCGGCGGCATCAATTGCAATGTCAGTTCCAGCTCCGATTGCTATTCCAAGATCTGCCCGTGTAAGAGAAGGAGCATCGTTTATTCCGTCTCCGACCATGGCAACTTTACCACTTTCCATCAGTTTTCGTATAACAGCTTCTTTTCCATCCGGCAGAACCCCGGCAACAACTTCATCAACTCCAGCCTGCTTCGCGATTGCACAAGCTGTAATCTCGTTATCACCAGTCAACATTACAGTGTGGATTCCCATATTTTTGAGTTCAGAAATCGCCTGAGCAGAATCATCTTTGATAGTATCCGCAACAGCAATAATTCCAATTATTTTATTATCTTCTGCAAAAAGAACAGGAGTTTTTCCTTGTGATGCAAGTTTTTCAAGTTCCATTTTCTGGGATGAAGTGATTTCACCGGTAATATTTTTGATGTAATCTGCTTTGCCACCAGTTATTTTTCTAGCACCAAGTTTTGCACAAAGACC
>JAILQA010000245.1 GCA_024699205.1 Treponema sp.
GATTTTCCGCCTACAGAAACTACAGACCATGGATTTAGATTCTTTGTTTCAATAGATGCAGAAATCTTTTTATTGTCGAAATCATATCCGGCACTTATTGCCATTGGATTTACCGACTGAATTGTATGGACTTCTATAGCCTTGTTTTTATATTCAGCAAGAAAATTCAGTTTGTTTACCGTGTACATTCCCGAAGAAAAATCCGACAGAGAAAGATAAAGTTTTGAATTTTCAAAATCACTCATTACAGAACCATTTACATAAACTTTTCCTGTAATTTTTTGTTTATTATTTTTCAAGAAAGCTTCTGCACGGCTGTCAAAAAAGAATTCCAGGGCGCTTTTTTTCTGAGATTTTACCAGACCGATTTCATTTATTCCGAATAGTGAAGAAAACAATTCATTTTCATAATTCAGGGAAATATTCCGAACCTTTACGTTTGAAGGAATAAAATCAAGGATTGTCTCGACATCAATTTTATTTTCAAAGTTTTTCTGCCCGCTAAGGTCAAAGGACATGATAAAATCTATCAGTTCTGCCAGATTTATATCAACTCCGCTTACATTGACCATCCTTACAAAATGCGCAAAATTATTCTTGAAAAGTTCATGTATTCTGTAGTGAATTTTTACATTTTTGATTACGCCTATAACCTGTCCATCTTCATTTGAAACGCTTATATTCTTTACGCTTAAAACCGACAAAACGGAAGGCGAAAGGGATTCATAAGAAACGACAAGATTTGTTGAATCCGTTATAATTTTGCAGACAGAATCGGTTAATGAATCCACATTTTTTATAAGTTTTCTGTATAAAGGCATAGTTAAAAAAAGAGCAAGCAGTATAAAAAATAAAAAGAGAAAACTACTAATTTTTGTTGCAAGAGATATCTTTTTCATCAGTTTTTACCACTTGAGTATACTAAGCCCAATTTTAGCCTATCTATTATAACAAAAAACTGTAAAAAAAGTAATGATTAATTCCCTATGAATTATGAATTGTATAATCTCTTCTTTCGCTGTATAGTTTTAATCATGATTTTAAAAGATTTTATAGTTTTCGAAGGAATTGACGGAGCAGGAACCTCCACCCAGATAAAAAGATTAGTAGAAAAAAATCCAGAAAAATATTTTGCAACAGCAGAGCCAACCGACCGCCCGACAGGACTTTTTTTGAGAAAAATGCTGGCCGGTGATTTTTCTGTAGATGAAAAAACAAACGCTTATCTTTTTGCAGCCGACCGCTGCGAACACATTTACGGAAAAAACGGAGTTATAGAGCAGATTCAGAAAGGAAAAATTGTAATTTCTGACAGATATTTTTTCTCAAGTCTGGCCTATCAGTCTGTCGCCTGTGGAAAAGAACTTCCAAAGCTTATAAACTCTCCCTTCCCTCTTCCAGAATATCTGTTTTTCTTTGAAATTGACCCAAAAATCTCCCTGGCCCGCGTAAATCAGCGCAATGAAAAAAAAGAAATCTACGAAAAAATTGAACTTCAGGAAAAAATTGCAAAGCTTTACGACCAGGTAATTTCAGAATACGAAGCAAATCCCCAGGGAATGAAAATCTTCCGTCTGGACGCCTCAAAATCGATAGAAGAAGTTGAAAACGACATCGTGAAGCAATTAACAATTAAAAACTAACAATTGATAATTGACAAGGCATTATAATTCTTCTAATCGCTTTTTGTTTTTCTGCCGACACTTAGAATGTGAAAAAGTTTAAGTTCTTATTCATTTTTACAATAGTTTTTCTCTTTTTTCCTTTGCAGAAAGCAAATGCTTACATGGTAAAATACAAGGAAGATTTCTATAAATTATATCATGTTCATTACCAGCAGTATCCGGATGATTGTATGGAAAATATCTACTGGCTGGAAAAAGCAGTTCAGGCAGATTTCTGCAATCCTCAGTTTGTAGATTTTAAAATCACTAATGAAAAAGAATGGGAAAAATACCGCTATCTTTTCCAGATGCACCTTAATCTCAAATTAATTGAACAGCATTTACGTTTAGGCCGCATCTACGACAAAAAATGCATATATTTTTATGATGCCCCCTGGAAGGATGAATACCTGCGTAATATGGAAAAAGCCCTCAGCTGCTACAAGGCTGGCTTATATTACTGGCAGGAAACAAAAGTCTGGTACGAAAAAGCCGATGCACCTTCCTTCAACTGGCTTTTTATTACCGACAAGCAAAACTGGGAAGACGAACGGGAACGCATTAAAACAGGCGAACTCAATTACGAAAAAATGCTTAATCGCGAAATAGAACGTCTGGAAAAAAACATTCAGGAACTTAACCAAATGGACAAAAAGTATTAAACTGTTCCTGATTATGAAAAAGGATACTTTACAGATTTCTTATCTGCAGCCCTATAACGGGACAAAAAAATCAAAGCTTTTCTTTTATGATGGAAGCCCAGACTTAATTTCTGTATTTAAACCGGGTAAAAACTCAAGTAAAAAAAGACTCTTTATTACTGATGGAACAACCGCAAGCCTAAAAGAAATGCAGGATTTTTCAAATTGTTTTGATGATGGTTGCTGCGGTTCAGATTATCTGCTTGTACTGGGTTCCGGTGAAGCCTATAAAAATATCGAATCTGTACTTACAATAGCCAAATATGCACTTGAAAACAATCTTTCACGTAACGACCTCTTTATAGCAATCGGTGGAGGCGTAATCTGTGACATAACAGCCTTTGCCGCTTCAATCTATAAAAGAGGAATAGAAGTCCATCTCGTACCGACAACCCTTCTTGCAATGACAGATGCCGCAATCGGTGGAAAAACTGGCTGCGATTTAAATAATACAAAAAATCCAATAGGAACCTTCTATCCTGCAACAGAAATCTACTACTGGCCATCCTTCGTACAATCCTTAAACGACAATCAGTACACTTCTGGTCTTGCTGCTGCCTTTAGACTGTCGCTTATTGCAAACAAAGAACTCTACGAAATCTTTAAAAATCAAAGCGAACAAATAAAAAACAGAGATCAGAATGTAATAAATCAGATAATCAATGCCTGTATAACAACAAAAGCAGAAATTATCAAAAAAGATTTAACCGAAAAAAACGAAAGAGTTCTGCTTAACTACGCAAACACCTTTGCCTATGCCTTTGAATCAATTGCAGGAACAGGAGTTGTAGCTCATGGACAAGCAATTGCCTGGGGAATCGCCCGCCAGGTTGAGTTGAGTTTCAAAAAAGAATATTGCAAGGAAGCTTTTAAAAGTGAAATCTTTTCTATTCTTGAAGATTACGGCTGGGAAACGAGTCCAATTCCATCAGAAGTTAGTGGAGGCGGAATTACCGAGCGCTTTATAAAAACAATAATGAACAAAAAATCAGATACTATCAAATTACTGATGCTCAAAGATATACAAAACGCAAGCATGGAGGACATTTCAGTTAGTGATTTAGAAAGCGTACTGAAATAATCCCAAATTATGAATACAGAACACTATTTTGACTGGGCAGCAACAAGCCCTTCTGACGAAGAAATTTTAAAAGATGCACTGGAAACATCCCTTAAAAATTGGGGAAATCCGTCAAGTACCCATCAGCTTGGAAAAGAAGCTAAAAAAGCCCTTACCCAAGCCCGTGAAAAAGCTGCTGAAGTACTCGGAGTTAAAGCAGAAACAATTTATTTTACCTCAGGCGGAACAGAAAGTGACCAGATTCCTCTTTTAGCCCTGCTCAACAAGCCTTCAAAAGGAAGTGTACTTATAAGTTCAATTGAGCATCCGGCAGTAAGAGAAGAAGCAAAAGCCCTTCAAAAATGCGGCTGGAAGGTAATTTCAATTCCCGCAGATGAAAATGGAATAATCACACCTCAGGCAGTAGAAAAGCTTCTTACAAAAGATACTATGCTTGTTTGCGTAATGGCAGTAAACAACGAAACCGGTTCAATTCAGCCTGTATACGAAATTGCAGATGTAATCACAAAATACGCCCAGAATGGACGCAAAGCAAAGTTCCATGTAGACTGCGTTCAGGCAGCAGGAAAAATTCCTCTTAATCTTTCTTACAAGGGAATTGATAGTGCTGCCTTTAGTGCCCACAAAATCTGCGGCCCAAGGGGAATTGGTATTTTATACTCAAAAGAACCAATTGATTCCTTTTTACGGGGCGGCGGACAGGAAAATGGAATAAGA
>JAILQA010000249.1 GCA_024699205.1 Treponema sp.
AAGCAAAGTTGGAAAAACAACGACAATTGAAAACGTTTATGAAACTCTTTTACAAAAAGGAGCAGTTGAACTCAAAGCTAAGAAAACAATCTGGGGAACAAAAAGCGATTTTGAAGTTCTTTTAGATTATAAAAAGCTTAAGGTTGCATTCTTCTCTGGCTGCGACAGAAGGAATCTTCTTGAGGCGGCTATTGAGCGATACAAAAGCAAGAGCGATATATTTGTTTGCAGCTTGAATAACAAATTCCAAAATATCGGCATGTCAGTGCTCAGTGCAAGTGATTCAATTTTTAAGATTGAAAAACTCGCAAAAACCAATGCAGATAATGAAAGAGCCAAAAATGAGATTATCAGTCTCATAAATTAAAAGAAAACATTTACAACTGCACAGATATTAGTGTGGAGTTGTAAATGTTACAAGCGTAAGACGGCTTAATTCTTTTTTTGCGTTTTTTTCTCTTCTCTGGCTTTCTTTTTGAGATCCTTCTTAAATTTTACCAAACTGAGCATTTAATATTGATTTAAGAAAAAATTTCGCGGGTGGAAATTCTCTCGCCTTTTTCATTGTAGGTTTCCAAGGTTCCGCCTTTTCTGTAAAGGCTCCGCTCAAAAATGTTGATAGTAGTACTGGTGTAACCTTGAAGTTCAGAATATTCGTTTGCATTAATAGAGCAGAGCATGTTTCCGTTTGTGTCATAAGCGTGAAAATAGCCACCTTCTTTAACAACCGATCCAATCATTTTATTTATCCTCCATATGTTAGTTTATTTTTACATCCATCCTATAGGTGAATATAAACCTTAAAATTAATTTGCAACGGAATTTTTTTCGTTATTCTTTTTATTCTTGACTGCTTTTACAATCGCCTTGACTGGCAAAGACAAAATTTTATAAAGCAATTTAAAAATACCGATGACAAGAAGTATAAAAAGTCCGCCGTCTCCTTTTTTCGGCAATGTGTTGCGCGTTGAATCATACATAATGAGCCTCCTTTTGATTTTTATACTCAAATTGTAATGGTAGAACCTTGTAAAAAAAAGCGTATAAACAACATTTTTTCATGTGAGTAACGCACATGAAAAAAGAAAGAAAATACTCATTAAGAAATATGAAACCTGTTATACAATATTTAGGCAATGGAGAGAATTAGAAAAAATTAGAAATCTCATAAATTAAAGGAGACATAAAATGGATATTAATACTTGTCATTATTGTGGAAAACGGATTGAGCATAAAACGGATGAGTGTGGTAACTATGAAGCATATATATACGACTGTCATGACTTTTGTAGTCCTTCTTGTCTGAATGCTTATATTAATGAACAAAAAACAGAGTCATTAAAACTTACACCTAGAAGTCTTTTGTTTATTATAATTGTACTTGCCGCTATTTCTGGAATAGTCGATAAATTGCGTCCATGGCTGCATAGTGTATTTAGACATAATATTGTATTGAGTTCTGTAGTTATGGTTTTGGGGCTTGCATTGCTTTTTCTAATATCTAGAAAATTTGCTCACGGAATGGAACTGAGGAATAAAATACTTACAGTGATATCTGGATTTTTTATTCTACCATTTGTATTATTTTCCGGAACAGAATTTGTTCAGCATGGCGGCCTTTTTTTATACATATTTATTGGTATATTATTTGTGCTCTCTATTTTTTTAATTTTTCGGTTCAAATCTATCGGAATATTTATTATATCCATGGCATTCCTTGTTTTTTTGGTGCTAGAAAACGAAACCGAATTTAATTTTGTTTTTTCCATTATATCTGCCTTTGTATTAACTTTTTTGTGTTATCGCGATATGGCTAGAGTTCCAGATTGGACAGACGGCTGGTTGAATAAAAAATACATAAAGCAATTTTTTTCAGACTTGTTTTTTTTACCTGTAATTGTGGTACAAGTTATATCAGGCTATCTATTTATTTATAAAGGAATCAGGTTGATTATAGACGTTTCATTAGCAGTGAAGTAAAGACTAATAAAGAGCTCGTAAGTTTTACTTACGGGCTTTTTTTATATACCTTGTAAACCGCATTTACCAAAGAAATTCAGGACAATTAGTTTTACAAGTACTATTAAACTCTGCTATAATTAATATAAAGGATTTTAATGAAAAACGTTTATACTTCCTGGGATTTGCCCCTTCTTGCAGATAAATTAATTGAAAAAATCACTGAGAGCTGGAA
>JAILQA010000274.1 GCA_024699205.1 Treponema sp.
TGTTAATAGACAACAAAAAATTAGTGAAAAAAATTACTTTTTAATCTTCGATATAAAATTATTCCAAGGCACCTAAGATTTTTTCCGATACGATTTCATTTGCTTCTGCATTTTTTTCTATTTCATCAATTGCATTCTTAATGTCTGTAAGCAGATTATCCAGATTTGAAACCTTTGCCTGTAATAATTCTGTACCATCGGAGATTTTTTTTATGGCATCATTCTGCTGAATAATCTGATTGGTAACACCTTCTGCCAAATTAGTATTTGTATCAGCTTCTTCAACAATCTGAGCAATAGAATTACTTACATCCTGTGCACCTGAATCAATCTCAGAAATTCCAGAAAGGATTTCTTCCATTACACCAATTGTATTTCTAATTTCAGCTGTAGATGCTTTTGTATAATCAGAAAAAGAATTAACCGAATCAGCGGTAATTTTAACTATTTCTTCATTTGTCTGTAAGGTTTCTGCAATTTTCTGGGCATATTTTGAGGTTTCGTCTGACAGTTTTCTGATTTCATGGGCTATAACAGAAAAGCCTTCTCCTAAAACACCTGCATGAGCTGCTTCGATTGAGGCATTCATAGCCAGAAGTCCTGTTTGAGAGGCAATTTTATTTACTGCAGCTACAAAGGCAGAAACTTTTTCGGAAGATTCTTTTACCTGTTCAACATTATCCACAAGTTTTTCCAATTGATTCATTTGCAAATCCAGATTTTCTACAAGAGTATTCATACCGGTTCTTTGCTGGATGGCTATCTTACTTATATTTGAAAGATTTGCTGACATTTGAGTTAAAGCCGCAGAAGATTGAGAAATGGATTTACTTTGATTTTGTACGCTTTGTCTCATCTGTGTAGCATTTTCATTAATCTGTGAGCTAGAAGATTTTATAGTAATAGTTTCTTTATTTAAGTTTGTTGCTTCTTTATTTATAAAAGAATACATCTTGTCAATTTCATTTACACTTTTAGTCGCATTATTTGTTGATTCAGAAAGATGTTTACCAATATTAAGACCTTCTTTTGTTTCATTAAGAACTGAAGTAATTTTCTTGAAGGCATCTGTGGATTTTTTTTCATTTTCACTGGCACGGTCTACAACACGTCGGGTAAATCTGTCAAAAAATAGGAGACAGATATTTGCAGTCAGCACGCCCAGAGTACAAATTATAATATTTACTAAAGCATCAGAAAAATTAATATTGTATAGAGTTTTATAGATTGTAAAGTTTGCAATAATCCAGACTATAAATATAAAAATAAAAAAGCTCTGTAATTGCTTTCTCCTTAAAGAAATTACATAATTACATACAGCCATTACAACAATAAAACAGGAATCTCGATAGGGAAGAAAATTAGTTGGCTGAAAGGGAGAGAAAAAACATACAATCGCAGTCAAAATACAAATTGCAATTGTTGTTGTCCAGGAAGCACGATGAATATGTCCTTCTTTTATAAATCTAAGTGAAGTTGAAAAGAATAAAAGTAAGAATAATCCTCCAGCTCCAAGCATAAAATGTTTTAGAAAAAACAAGGATATTCCAAACAAGGCAAATAAAATCATAAAGACCAAATTGGAACCAATCAAAATGGATAACTGTTCCTGTTCACGAAGACTATAAGAATTGTAAAGTTCTTTTGAAGGAAGTATTTTTTTATAAAGAAGTTTGAAAATCATAAATCCTCTTAATAGATATGGAATAAATAAAATTATAACAAATTGTTTTATATAATAAAATAGATTCATTGATTTTTCAATCGAATAATAGCTATCGAATAATAATCTATCTAGTTGTATATAAAAAATCTCTGAATTATAATAAGTGGGATGAATATAAATAATAATGCCACAAAGGTTAAAAACGAGTTATTAGTAAGAATTGCAAAGTTGCAGCTTTCTGGCGAGCTCGATTCAAGAAAAATTAATAAAATCCCTACAGAAATGCGTCCAGCTGGTACTCCGCCCATTGGCTGTTGTATTTATCATGACCGCGAGCTTTTAAGAATGCGTCTTCTGGCGAGGATGGGAATCTCTGTTGAAAATTATAACGACCTCAACGACCTTGACGATTATGCCCGAGAAGCCCTTAACCGCGAAAAACCAACCTGGCCTATGATTACAGTTCTTCATGAGGCCTGCAACGGCTGTGTAAAGCAGAACTTTATGGTTACCAATGCCTGCCAGGGATGTTTTGCCAGACCTTGTATGGTCAATTGTCCCAAAAAAGCAATTCATATCATTCATCATGCTCATATAGATGCGTCTAAGTGTATTCACTGCGGCTTGTGTGAACAGAACTGTCCTTATCATGCAATTATAAGAATTACGGTTCCTTGTGAAGCAGCTTGTCCGGTTGGAGCAATTTCTAAAGGTGAAGACGGCCATGAAGTAATTGATTTTCATAAGTGTATTTACTGCGGAAAATGTATGACTGAATGTCCTTTTGGAGCTATGATGGATAAAAGTCAGCTTGTTGACGTTATCAAACATATCATGGAAGGCCATAAAGTCAGCGTAATGTATGCGCCAGCAATTGCATCTCAATTCAAAGCCAGTGCTGGTCAGCTGGAAAAAGGAATGGAACAATTAGGCTTTACGACAATATATGAAGTTGCCCGTGGTGCTGATATTACGGCTGACAGGGAAGCGGCTGAGTTTTCTGAAAGAATGAAAAGGGGAGACAAGCTTATGACAACTTCCTGCTGTTCTGCTTATGTGCGTGCAGTTCATATTCATGTTCCTGACCTTGATTCTTGTGTAAGCGAAACCCGTAGTCCTATGCATTATATTGCTGAAATTGCAAAAAAAGATGATCCGGAATGTGTTACAGTTTTTGTTGGACCTTGTCTGGCAAAAAGACGGGAAGGCTTTGATGATGAGTTTGTTGATTATGTAATTACAGCAGAAGAACTTTCAGCCTTTTTTACCGCAAAAGGAATTGATGTTACCAAACTTGAAGGGGTTGAAAAGGCAGAAGTACCTTCATCAAGCGGACGTAATTTTGCAAGAAGCGGGGGAGTTGCAGAAGCAGTCTGTTGTCGTCTTAAAGATCCTTCTATATTAAAGCTGGATGTAATCAATGGACTTGATAAAAACGGTATGAAAAAACTCCGCTATTACGGGGATATAAATGCAGGTCGGGTTCAGGCAAAAGAAGAGGATGGAAATCTTGTTGAAGTAATGAGTTGCCAAGGCGGTTGTATTGCAGGTCCTTGTGTCGTTCAGAAAATAAATCTGGCAAATGTTCAGCTGGATAAATATGTTAAGGACGGAAAAAAGGATATTTCAAGTCAAAAATAGTCAACAATAATGAAAATACCAGTTATCTGCACAAGCTTATTAATAGAAAAATCTCCTCAGGCTCTTCCTCTTGGGGCGGCATGTATTGCTTCGGCTATTAAACATAATCCAGAAACAAGCGGTATTACGGAAGTTTCTTTAAAATCCTTCAGTCTGGAAGATAAAAAAATCAAAGAGTTGAAAATGTTATCTGAGGCTGAGTTTGAAACTGATGCTGAAACTGGGGCAGGGGCTAGGGCTGAAACAGAGACTGGGGCTGATAAAAAAATTGCCGCTTTTATTGCTTATTCGCTTTATTCAGAAATAAAAATACATGAAGAAGAACAAACACAAGTGCAAGTGCAAACTCAAACGTGGGTGGGAACTAAGGCGATTTTCTGTTTTTCATGCTTTGTCTGGAACATAAAGATTTTGCAGGAAAGCTCAAGAATCTTGCGGGGAAGGGGCTGTATTACAATTGCAGGTGGCCCGGAAATCACTGCTCATCCAGATTTTTACAAGGATTTTGATTATTGTGTAAGTGGTGAAGGAGAAGATTCTGTTCCAAGTCTTATAAAAAAGATTATTGATGAAAGAAAAAAAGACAATCAATCATCAGAGAAAAAAACAGATGAATCAGACAAATCTACGGCAATACATTCTTTTTCACCAGATTTATCAAAATTATATTCACCATATTTAGACGGAATCCTTAATCCTTCAGAATATGAAGGAGCCTTATGGGAGCTTGCAAGAGGCTGTCCTTTTAAATGTTCATATTGTTATGAATCAAAAGGAGAAAAAAAAGTTAGATATTTTCCAATGGAACGCATAAAAGCAGAGTTAGATTTATTTGCTGCAAAAAAAGTTCCTCAGGTTTTTGTGCTGGATCCAACATATAATGTAAATAAAAAACGTGCAATTGAACTGCTTAGGCTGATTGCTAAAAAAACGCCAGATACTTTTTACTATTTTGAAGCAAGGGTAGAGTTTATTGATCGGGAACTTGCCCGAGAGTTTACAAAAATCCCTTGTGCGCTGCAAATTGGACTGCAAAGTGCCAATGAAAATGTTTTGCATCTTGTAAATCGTCCCTTTGATAAAAAGAAGTTTATCCGCAATATCGGAATTTTAAATGAAGAAGGAGTAACCTTTGGTTTAGATTTGATTTTTGGACTTCCTGGTGAAACTTTTGCTTCTTTTCGTGATGGAATTGACTTTGCAATTTCATTATATCCAAATAATCTGGAAATCTTCTGTCTTTCTGTTTTGCCTGGAACTGATTTATTTGATAGAGCAGAAGCTCTTGGATTAGTATGGGAAAAGGTGCCGACCTATCATGTAATAAAAACAAAAGATTTTACCGCTGATGATTTAAAAAGAGCAGAAAAGCTTTCTAAAGCCTGTACATATTTTTATAATTCGGGAAGGGCAGTTCCATGGTTTAATTCTGTATGTCGTCTGCTGAAAATTAAAGCCTCAAAGTTTTTTGAAATCTTTTATGATAAGAATGCTGATGAGTGTGAAAGATTTTGTTCGTCACAATCATCATGTGGAGAGATTTCGCACATTCATATTCAGAAAATCCAGCTTGATTTTTTGCGTTCCCAATTTTCGATAAAAAATCTTATGAAATATTTTCCTGCCGTTGAAGATATTGTTAAATTTTACGGTGCAATTTCACGAACAACAGATACAGGGAAAGGTGAAATCATTTTGTTAAATTATGATGCAGAGTATGTTGCCTCTGATTATGCGTCTGACATTAAATATTTTGTAGAAAATCTTCGTCCCAAAAAGTGCAGAATAGAAACTTTTATGAATAAAGGGCAGGCGGATTTTAGAATGTTAAGAATCAAAAAAAATTAAAAAATATTGATTTTTTTTCATAAAAAGTTGTTTTAGGCTATTGACACTTTTTGTTCAGAAGTATATATTAGTTACATCACTTGCGGCAGTCATATAACGGCTCATTATCTCAGCCTTCCAAGCTGATGACGAGGGTTCGACTCCCTTCTGCCGCTCTTAAAAAGCTCGTCTAACTGACGAGCTTTTTTTATGTCTAATGGATAACGGAAAGATTAAGCATAACCCTCTTGTGGGGATTGAGAGGTTTAAGCTTTATAATCAAGAACGTGGTATTCCGATAAAATAAGCGATTTACGTGTATGATGTTGATGATGCAGGAGCTATGATACATATCCGTCACAGTTGGAGTTCAAAATTTTTAGCAAAAAAAAGGATTTGTATGACTAGCTTGGAAGAATAGTGTAAATCGTAAATATATAAATTAAATAATAATCGATAATAATCATATTTTATGGTACAATAATAAAATAATAAAACTATAAGGTAAAATATATGATTGGAAAAATAGAAAAAGTACCATTAAGAGATATTTGGAAACACGAAGCAAATGATTTTACTAAATGGCTTCAAAATAATATTGATGTTCTTAGTGAAGTTATAAACCTCCCTTTAACAAATGTTGAACGAGAACAGACTACCGGAAACTTTTATGTTGATTTAACTGCAGAAGATAATTCTGGTAAGACTGTCATAATTGAAAATCAACTAGAAAAATCTAATCATGACCACCTTGGAAAAACAATTACATATTTATCTTCGATGGATGCTGCTACTGCAATTTGGATTGTTTCAGAACCAAGACCAGAACACGTTTCGGCAATTAACTGGCTTAATGAAAGTACAGCTGCTAATTTCTATTTGTTGAAAATCGAAGGTGTAAAAATTGGTAATTCCGATCCAGCGCCTCTGTTAACTTTAATTGTTGGACCAAGTGAAGAAACAGAAAATGTTGGAAAATC
>JAILQA010000292.1 GCA_024699205.1 Treponema sp.
TCTGCTTATTTATATTTGCAGCATTCTTCAGATGACTGTAATCTGTCATACCGAGAGTAAGATTCCATTCAAGTAATTTTTCTTTAATCTCAGCAAGACTCTTCTTTCCAAAGTTTCTAGTCTTTGCAATGTCATCTTCAGTTTTTTTAGTTAATTCACCAATTGTACGAATATTTGCATTCTTTAAACAATTTGAAGAGCGTACAGAAAGTTCAAGTTCTTCAACAGGAGTGTCGAGAAGTTTCTTAATACTTTCATCACCTTCATCAATTTCATCACTGCTAATAATGTCTTTATCGTTGAAGTTTACAAAAATTGCAAAATGATCTTTTGCTATCTTTGCTGCTTCAGCCAAGGCATCTTCAGGAGCAATCGAGCCATCTGTCCAAATTTCAAGAATCAACTTGTCATAATCATTACGCTGTCCAACACGACAAGGTTCGATAGCATATTTAACCTTTTTAACAGGTGAGAAAATTGCATCCATTGGCAATGTACCAACAATTTCAATGTAGTGTTCATTTACTTCTGCAGGAACATAACCTCTGCCCAAATCAACCTGAATTTCGATATCAAGATTTGCACCTTCCATCATTGTGAAGATGAGCATATCTTTAGTCATTATTTCAAGCTGACCTTCTTTTGCAAAGTCATCACTCTTTACAACACCCGGTCCTTTGAATTCGTAGTTGATTGTATCCTGTTCAACATCATCAGGTAATCTTAAACGAATCTGCTTGAGGCTGTTGATGATTTCAAGAGTATCTTCTGAAACATCAGGGATAGCTTCAAATTCGCTGGAGATAACCTTAGAAATGCCATTAGCGTCGTATGAAGTAATACGAATAGAAGTAATAGCATAACCTTGAATAGAAGACAACAAAACCCTTCTAAGAGTGTTACCGACTGTTGTACCAAATCCTGGTTCAAAAGGATAAGCAGTGAACTTTCCATAATTAGGATTTGTACTGATATGTTCAAATGAAATGCCTTTAGGTTTCTTGAAACCTTTGAGCAAGTTTTTGCGAGCCATCTGAACTCCTTTTAAAACTTTTAGAATAAAACTCGACTTAGAGCTATTCTTTTAATTTATCAAAAAAATACACAAACGCATACTAATTTGAAACACAATTGATATTTCAAACCTAAAAATAGATCTGAAATATCACCCAGTCAGACAAATCTATTAAATAAACCTGTCAAAACTAACTACATACGTCGAGTTTTACGTGGTCGACAGCCATTGTGTGGAATTGGTGTTACATCAGAAATTGATTTAACTTTCAATCCCATAGAACCTAATGAACGAATAGCGTTTTCACGTCCCATTCCAGGTCCCTTTACAAATACGTGTACTTCTCGCAAACCATAACTTGCTGCTTTCTGAACAGCTGTTTCAGCAACAGACTGAGCTGCAAATGGAGTAGATTTTTTTGCTCCTCGGAAACCCAATCCACCAGAAGAAGCCCATGCCAAAGCATTACCCTTCAGGTCTGTAATAGTTACGATTGTGTTATTGAACGTAGCCTGAATGTAAACATTACCTTCGTATACGCTCTTTTTTTCCTTTCGTTTTTTAGTGGTAGCCAATTAATTTACCTCCGCCTATGCCTTCTTCTTATTAGCAACAGTCTTCTTCTTACCCTTTCTTGTTCGGGCATTTGTACGAGTTCTCTGACCACGTACAGGAAGACCTCTCTTATGACGAAGACCACGATAGCAACCAATATCCATCAATCGCTTAAGGTTCAAACCGATTTCTGAACGAAGTCGTCCTTCAACCTTATACTCTGAATCGATAATTTCACGAAGCTTTGTAAGTTCTTCCTGAGAAAGATCATTCATCATTTTTAATGGATCAATCTTGGCTTCTTCACAAATCTTTTTTGCCGATGAACGGCCGATACCATAAATGTAAGTTAATGCGGTATCTACATGTTTATTTGGGATATCAACACCCGCAATTCGAGCCATCTGTTTCTCCTTAAGCCTTAGCCCTGTCTCTGCTTATGTTTTGGGTTAGTACAAATGATACGGATGATACCATTTCTTTTAATAACCTTACATTTATCACAGATAGGTTTTACACTGGTTCGTACTTTCATATAAAAGCCCCCATGAGAATATTTTTCACTGAATCTTAAGCACCTCGCAATGAGAGCAATTCAGTGAAAAGTAGTATATCACATATTCCCAGTTCTTTTCTACTGCTAATTCACGAAATTATTTTATTTTTTATAAACTTCGTGACCTGATTTTGCCCTTCTTTGTAAGACCATCGTGATGATGCATCTTCAAAAGAGCTTCAACTTGACTCATTGTATCGAGGTCAACTCCAACCATAATGATTAAAGAAGTACCACCCATCAACTGACAAATTGACTGTGGGAATCCAAACAACTGTTGAATAATTGTTGGGATAACAGCAATAAATGCCAGGAACAATGAACCAGGTAATATAAGTCTATTCAATATCTTTGTCAGATATTCTTCTGTCTTATCCGTACGTACGCCAGGAATGGAGCCACCGTTTTCCCGGATATTCTTTGCGATTTCAGTAGGGTTCAGTGTTACCTGAGTGTAGAAGTATGCAAAGAAGATAATAAGAAGAACTAACAAAATATTATACCATACACCATTCGGAGTCAAAAATCTTGAAACTGCTCCGATCCAAGGCTTTGAATTTCCGCCCTGAGCTAATGTAGATACAAGCGTTAAAGGCAATGTTAAGATAGAAGAAGCAAAAATCAAAGGAATAACATTTGAAGGATTTACCTTAAATGGAATGTAGGTAGACTGACCACCGTACATTTTTCTTCCAACTACGCGTTTTGCATAGTGAACAGGAATCTTTCTCTGACCTGATTCTTCATAAATAACAAGTGCGATTATCGCTATGAACATAATCAAAACAAGGATAACAAATACAAGCTGTACTTCACCTGCACTAACAGCCTGACCTAATTCGAGACAAGCGTTAGGAAGACGAGCAACAATACCTGCAAAAATTATCATTGAAATACCATTTCCAATACCACGAGCTGTAATCTGATCACCTAACCAAATTGTACACATTGAACCGGTTGTAACGGTCAGCATCGCAAGCAATCTGAATGCAATCTGATTCTGAAGCACGATACAACCAGGAATGCTATTCGCATAAACGGTGATTCCCCAAGACTGAATCAGACATACAAGGATTGTACCAATTCTTGTATACTGAGCAACCTTACGCTGACCACCGTCTTCCTGCGAAATACGTTTAAGTGAAGGGAAAATAATCACAGCAAGCTGCATTATAATCTGCATTGAGATGTAAGGCATTACACCAAGCATGAAAATAGAAAAGTTTGAGAATGCACCACCAACGAAGAAGTCCATGTAACTAACAAACGCATTTTTATTCTGCGCTGCAAGATCATCAAAGTACTTGATGAGAACGTTTGCATCGATTCCAGGTATTGTAAGAACACTACCTAATCTAAACACTGCAAGAATAAGCAGTGTAAAGAACAAACGGTCTCTAAGTTCTTTAACTTTAAACATATTTACAATTGGATTGCTTGCCATGTTCTACTCCAGTTTTTATTCTGCACTTTCTACAGTTTTTGCTTCAGTAAGTTTTACAGTTCCACCAGCTTTTTCAATTTTAGCTTTAGCTGATTCAGAAACCTTATCAACTACTATGTTCAGCTTCTTTGTAATTTCACCGTTTCCGAGAACTTTAATCATTGAAGCTGACTTTTTAGTAATAAAGCCTTTCTCTGCGAGAGTAGTTCTATCTACTGTTGCACCATCATCGAATTTTGAATCAAGCTGATCCACATTGATACATACATATTCTTTCTTGAAAGGATAGTTTGAAAATCCTTTGTGAGCAATACGTCTGTAAAGTGGCATCTGACCGCCTTCAAAACCTACATAAGTTTTTCCACCAGAGCGAGACTGCTGACCTTTGTTACCTCTTCCTGCTGTTGTACCAAGACCTGAAGAAGAACCACGACCAACTCTCTTTGGTTTTTTATTAGCACCCTGAGGAGCGCTAAGTATTGGATTATATTCTGCCATTTTAGATCTCCTCAACTTTTACTAAGTGTGAAACTGCTGCAGCCATTCCGCGAACAGCATCGTTATCTGGAAGAACATTAGAAGAATTAATTTTCTTGAGGCCAAGACTGCGAACAGTAGCAACCTTATCAGGCTTCTGTCCGATAACGCTTCTAATTAATGTTACTTTAATCTGTTTTGCTTTAGCCATACAATTAACCCCACAATTCGTCCAGAGTTTTACCTCTGTTAGCTGCAACTTTCTTTGCGTCCATCAACTTTGAGATAGCATCAAAAGTAGCGCGAACTACGTTTACTGCTGAGTTTGAACCCAAAGATTTAGACTGTACGTCTGTTGCACCTGCAGCATCCATGATAGCACGTACTGTACCACCAGCGATAATTCCAGTACCGGAACAAGCTGGTTTCAACAATACTTCAGAGCTCTTATATTTTCCAATGATATCATGTGGAACAGTTCCGTTTTTAAGAGGAACAGTAATAAGATTTCTCTTTGCCTTATCTATACTCTTCTTAATTGCTTCAGATACGTCATTAGCTTTACCAATACCATATCCTACGCGACCTTTCTGATCACCAACAACTGTAAGTGCAGAAAAAGACATTCTACGACCGCCCTTTACTGTCTTACTAGTTCTGTTAA
>JAILQA010000294.1 GCA_024699205.1 Treponema sp.
GTTATTTCTGTGCAAATAAATCCTTGAAACTCATTTTATCACCCTTTGTAACCTTAACTTCTTTGTAAAGAAGGTCATAAAGTTTGTTTTCTTTTGTATCATCAATGAGATATTCCTTTGAACGGGCATCGTCGTAGTGCTTTTTAACTTCTTCGATTGTGATTCCGCCCTGTTCTGCGATTTTTGCATATTCTGCTTCGATTTCTTCTGGGGTTACAGAAATATTGCGTTCACGGATTAAAGCGTCAACGATAATTCTTGATTTGAGCATTTTTTCGCTGTCGCCTGTCCATTCTTTAAGCATATTTTCTTTTGTCTGACCAGAAGCTGTAATCATCTTTTCGAGCTGTTCTGGAGTGGTCTGGAACTGCTGAGCCATCATATTCCATCTGCCAGAAAGTTCTGCATCCAGCATTGACTGTGGGATTTCAAACGGATTCTTTTCTACGAGCTGCTCGAGGAGGGAGTTGTTTTTAAGTTCTCTAACTCTTCTATCCTTTGCTACGTTCATGTTCTTTTCGATGTCTGCTTTCATATCTGCAAGAGTCTTATATTTTTCGTTGCAGTCCTGAGCAAAATCATCATCGATAGCAGGTAAATCTCGAAGTTTGATTGCAGTAACAGTTACGCTGATTTTCTTTGTTTTACCAGCGAGATCTGGATCTGAATCGTTCTTTGAATATTTCTTTGTAATCTGCTTTGTTTCATCTTTTTTCATACCGATGATTTCGTCATCGATTTTGTAGATGTTTTCTCCAGAACCTACTGTGAATACAAAGTCCTGGCGTTTTGAACCTTCGATTTCTTTTCCGTCATCATCAAGTTCAGAGTAGTTGATAGTTACGATATCATCTTTTGCAACTGTACCATCTTTTTTATCGATAACCATAGCATTGCGTTCCTGCATTGCTTTGATTTCGTCATCAATTTCTGCGGCACCAATAGTAACCTGTGGTTCTTTGATTGTGATACCACTGAAGTTTTTAACTTCTACTTTAGGGAAAACATCGTAAGTTACTGTATAAACTAAATCCTTTGTAATGTCGAGTTCTGGCATTTTTTCCATAACTGGCTGAGCATATGGCAAAGGACGATTTTCTGTTTCTTTGTCAAAGATTTCGCTGAGAGAAGAATCAATTAATTCACCGATTGTGTCAGCTTTGAGGGAGTCACCATATTTTCTTTCCAACACAGATGCAGGTACATGACCTTTTCTAAAGCCTGGAATCTGGGCATTTTTTACGTATTTTGAAATTGTTGCGTTGTATCCGTCTTCAACGTCTTTCTTAGCAATTGTTACAGTTAATTTAACTGCTGATTTCTCCAATTTTGTGAATTCTTTAGTAAGTTTCACTGTGGTATCCCCTTTATAAAAAATAGTTAAAAAAAAAGCGGTTCAGACAATAGCTGAATCGCTTTCTTCGTTTAGAGCGGGAAACGGGAGTCGGACCCGCGACATCCACCTTGGCAAGGTGGCGCTCTACCACTGAGCTATTCCCGCAAAATAATATGCGTTTTCAGGTCTCTGTTTATAAGATAGAGCGGGAAACGGGAGTCGGACCCGCGACATCCACCTTGGCAAGGTGGCGCTCTACCACTGAGCTATTCCCGCATATTTTACAAGGATTTTCCTTGCGAGAGGAGGGACTTGAACCCTCACGCCGAAGCACTAGATCCTAAGTCTAGCGTGTATGCCAATTTCACCACTCTCGCTTAAAATAGGATCAAGTCCTCTGAGCCATGCAGGGATCGAACCTGCGACCCACAGATTAAGAGTCTGTTGCTCTACCAGCTGAGCTAATGGCCCGTATCAAATGTTTAATTTGATGAAACAAATAATATCAAAACTCGTGTTTTGTATCAAGTGCTTTTGTGCTTATTTTCTAAGAAATTGCAAAAAAAATCTTAAAAAAAAGCATCATGCGCCTGACACGATTCGAACGTGCTACCTACGGATTCGAAGTCCGTTGCTCTATCCAGATGAGCTACAGGCGCATTAAAAAAGGTGTAAGCAAAGCTCACACCTTAAGGGTGCCTAGTCGGGATCG
>JAILQA010000302.1 GCA_024699205.1 Treponema sp.
AATTATTAAAACATATAAATGTATTTATTAAAAAGGATGCAAAAAAAAGGAAAATCATTAACGAGATATCTGGTAAAAGTTGTTTTATAAATAACAAAAAAGATCGCTTCATAGTAAATTTGACAAGAGGAACAAACGATATAAAAAAATGAATTATTAACGCTATTGAAGAATATAATGAAATTTTTACTATATTTTTCTGATAACTTCCCATTGCAAGAGCAGCTATTGTAATACATGTATTTATAATGGAAATAAAAAAATGTCTTTTTGTATCCCCCAAAGCAGCAAATAAAGAACCTGATGTTCCCCCTATCATCTGACCCCAAATTGCAAGGCTCATATATTTAAAACAGTCTACTGCAACATACCATTGTTTACCATAAAGAATAAGAATTATTTCTTTTGCTGCACAATAACAGAATGTTGTAACAAAAACTCCTAATAAAGAAAGTAGTTTCACAATTTTCATGTAACGTTCATAAATATAATTTGTGTCATTTTGAAAATCAGATAAAATCGGATGCAAAACAGGAGTTATTATATTCGTAAGGTTTTGCACAGGATAAAGCATAAAATGATACGCCTTATTATATTGAGCGAGCGCTTCATTTCCCATTATTTTTCCAATAAGTAATTTATCTAAATTACGTGAAAAGTAATTTACAAAATTAAAAAGAAAATTATATCCGCTATATCCTTTTATTCTTTTTATAACACTCCAGTCAATTCGTTTTACAAATCCAACTTTTACATTCTTTAGATTCCATAAAAAAATCAAAAGGCTGCTTACTACGGATTGAAAAACTAATGCATAATATTTAAAATTAAGCAAAGCAAGTAAAATTGTTATACCATATGTACAAAATGAAACAATAATAAGTCTTAATGCAATAAGCATAAATTTCTTTTCTTTTCTTAAAAGACCGTCAGGAACTGCATTTATTGTATTAAAAAAAATCGAGATAGATAAAATAAAACAAATAGGAATATAAACAGAATTTCCATAAAACCTGCTTATAGAAAATGCAGAAATTGAGAATAAAAAAGACAATGTAAGCCCGAAATAGATAGAAAAGGTAAAAAGTGAGTTTATATCTTCCTGATCAAAATCCTTATTTTGAATAACTGCAATTTGAAGTCCGCAGTTTGAAAGAACTGTAAAAAAAGTCGTAAAAACGGTTACAATGGCAACAATTCCATAGTCATTTGGTGTAAGGATCCTGGCAAGAACTGCAGAAAAAGCTATTCCTAAAAAAATATTAATATACTTTGATCCGGCATTAATAAGAGATGCTTTTTTTATTGAAGTTTCTGAGGCTGAGAGATTCATGTTATATACCTTGAACGTAATCAAATCAAGATAATTATAGAGGAAAAACTATTTTTAGTCATTAACAAGACAGCTGTCAGTATACTATTAAGCTGGAAATACAGGAATAAAATCTTGCATTTTCCATGTGCGTGGGCTAATATATAATTGAACTATGGATTATCCCATACTATAAGAGTGAGAGTTATGGATTTTATAGAAAGGCATGCAGAAGAGACATTAAAGAGATTTGCTTCATCTTTTCCAGCTATTTTAGTTACAGGAGCAAGGCAGACAGGTAAGACTACAATTCTAAAAAAAATTGCAGATGAATATTCAGTTTCAAGCACAACATTTGATGATATTGCGGAAGAACAGTTTGCATTGTCTGATCCAAAAACTTTTTTGGAGCTTCATGAAAGTCCTTTTATGTTTGATTAAGTCCAGTATGTGCCGGATTTATTCCGCTATCTGAAAATAGAAATAGATAAAAACAGGCATAACGGAATGTATTACCTTACCGGGAGTCAGCAGTTTAAACTTACTGAAAAGGCAACTGAAAGCCTTTCAGGACGTATTGGAATTGTGCAATTATACCCGCTTTCTGCTCGCGAAATCCGTAGGGATTCTTTTTCTAAGACTTTCGTTCCAACTAAAGAATACATTTTAGAACGTAACACAGCTTTTGCAGATTATAATTTTTCTGTAAGGAAATTGTGGGAAAGAATTTATTCCGGTGGTTATCCGGAGGTGATAAAGGGGGGGGTATCGCCAAGGGATTTCTATGCTTCTTACCTTAAGACATACATAGAGCGGGATATAAAGAGTTTAAGTCAGGTAGCTGATGAAATGCAGTTCCTGCAGTTTATAACTGTTGTTGCCTCAAGAACAAGTCAGCTTGTAAATTATGGTGATTTAGGACGGGAATGCGGAATAAGCGAGGTGACTGCAAAGAAATGGCTTTCTCTCCTGGTAACTTCAGGAATTGTATATCTTTTAAGACCTTATTCTTCAAATGTTGAAAAAAGGGTTGTAAAAACTTCGAAAATGTATTTTATGGATACAGGGCTTGCGGCCTATCTTACGCGTTGGACAGGTCCTGAGGTTATGCAGAAAGGGGCAATGGCGGGAGCTTTCTTTGAGACATATGTAGTAAGTGAGATTATAAAATCCTTTGCGAACACGGGGGCAGATGCACCGATTTATTTTTATCGTGATAAGGATAAAATAGAAATTGACCTTATGATTGAACAGAATAACACAATTTACCCTGTGGAAATAAAAAAAACGGCAAGCCCTAATAGTGACGATGCTAAAAACTTTTTCATAACAAACCGCCTTAAAAACGTTCAAATAGGTCCGGCGGTGATACTTTGCTGTACATATAAAGTATTATCGGTAAAAAAAGGCGAAAAGACGGCATTGGCAATTCCTGTGGAATTTGTATAGATTTTAGCTTGTTATAAAATTAATTTTTTACAACAGTTATTAAAAAAGAATTTACAAGGTAGTTGACTAAAAAATGATTCTAACGAAAATAAAATCAGTTTTGTCATCTACTAATTTTAAACAAACTTCTTTACTTGGAAGTAATTATGCTGCTCAATCCAGGTAAACCTATTACATACATTAGTAAGGGGTACAACCAATGAAAATTTTTGCAATCATGCTAGTAAAGGATGAAGCTGATATTGTGGCCTCGGTTTTAAAATCTGCCGAAACTTGGGCTGATAAAATTTTTGTACTTGATAACGGTAGTACAGACGGTACATGGGAAATTATTCAGTCTTTAGCAAACGATAAAATCGTACCTTGGAAACAGTATTTTGGTCCTTATCACAATGGTCTGAGAGCCGATGTGTATAATGAGTTCAAGCATCTTTCTGAACCAGGCGACTGGTGGTGTTGTAAATTAGATGCAGATGAAATCTATGCAGAAAGCCCAAGAGATTTTCTTAAGAAAGTACCCAAAAACTGCCAGCTTGTAGCTAAAAAATCAATTGATTATGTTATAACAAAGAATGATGCCAAAACAATTAATTTTTATGGTAATTTTGAAGCAGATAAAAAATTTCTCAAACACATAAAAAAGGAATGCTGGGTCGAGCCTCGGTTTTTCAGATATCGTAAAGGGCTTACATGGAACAATGATCCAAATAATCACACCCCCCCCCATACAGGTGTATTGTCAAATTTATTAATTCTTGTATATCACTATCAGTTTCGATCTCCACAACAAATGCAGAAGCGCCTTGATATCCGTAATGCAGCGGAATCAAAAAAACAAGGACTTTCATTCAGACATGTAAAGGAAACGGACTGGCACGAGCTTTTACTATCTGACGATGACGTTCTTACAGATGAAGCTTCTTTTTCTTTTTACAAATCTCTGCCATGCAGAAATAATATACATCAATCCTGGTTTAAGAAAACATTAATGCGAATAGGTATTGTCCTAAAAATATACCGCTAGAATTGCATATATAAAAGAACGGCTTACCAGAATTGAATAGTTCAAAACAGTTCTTTTACAAGGCAAAATGAAAATATTCGCAATAATGCTTGTCAAAAACGAAGCAGATATTGTAGCATCCGTCT
Source organism: Treponema sp. (assembly GCA_024699205.1). GTDB lineage: Bacteria > Spirochaetota > Spirochaetia > Treponematales > Treponemataceae > Treponema_D. The sequence continues at coordinate 3,911 of JAILQA010000302.1, forward strand.
TAAATTCCGCATCATCATGGGCAGATAAAATTTTTATTCTTGACAATGGAAGCGATGATGGTAGCTGGGAAATAATCCAATCTATGAAAAATGAGATTATCACACCCGTTAGACAAGATTTTCGTCCTTTTTCAAGAGGAATAAGAGCTGAAATTTATAACGAATTCAAGCATTTGTCATCAAATGAAGACTGGTGGTGTCTGGCATTAGATGCAGATGAGTTTTATATTGATAATCCTAAAACATTTCTATTTTCGATTCCTAAGACAGAGCATTTAGTCTTAAAAAAATCATTAGATTATTACATAACTGAAGAAGATATTACTGAATCAATTTTCACAGATAACTTTGAAAACAACAAAAAATTCATAAAATACATTAAGAAAGAATGTTGGAGTGAACCTCGCTTTTTCAGATACAGAGAAAACCTTGTTTGGAATCCATCAGAAGAAAGCCAGTATCCCATACATGCCGGCATCATTTCATATAAACACATTCTTGTAAAGCACTATCAGTTCCGCTCTCCCCAGCAAATGCAAAAACGCCTTGACGTACGCAACAGTTCCGAAGCCAAAAAAAACGGTCTTGCATTCCGGCATGTTAGAGAATCGGACTGGCACGAGCTTCTAAAAAAACGAAGAGAACTTGTTTATGATGATGGCTCGTATGAAACATATAAAAGTCTCCCCGTGCGTAATAAGCTTAAGCAGAGCTGGATAAAAAGATTAGCCATTCGCCTTGGAATGTTACTGAAAATATATAAATAACAGTTATCTTTCATGCAGAAACTATTCAATATCAATTCTTTCTCTCACAAAGTCTCGAAAAAAAGGTAAAACAAAGCCTACATAACCATAAGAAGTCTGCTTTATTACCTGTGAATCAAGCAATCTGGCTCTATAATTTGAAAGGTATGCATTTGTTTTTCCTGTCTGCTCTACAAGGCTTTTCATCGATGTAGGTCCCTTATTTTTTGCCATACAAATTACAAACAATCTGTCCATTTGAGAAAAACTTTCTGAAATTTTTATATATGCGTTACGGAATAAAAGCATTTTGTATTCGTCAAGAATTAAATCTATATCTTTTTCAGAAATAAATTTCTCAGTATTTTTCCAAATAAGCCATCCCAAAAGCTGAAAGGCATAAGCATAACCACCGCAAGCCTTTGTCATCCTATCTAAAGCTTTTTCATCTGGTATTTTTCCACCATTTTCAAATGCCTTTTTGTAATTAAAGCGAACAGTAGAACTATCTAACGCCTCAAGCGTGATTCTTGGAGCCCTCAATAAAAAAGTAAGTTGATTATCATTCTGAAGTTCAGAAATATTTTGTGGAAGCCCTGCTAGTAAGAGCCTAACAGGTAGATTCTGCTGAAGTAAAATCTGATAGATTGATATAAAATTTCGCAATTCACTGGAGGCTTTTACTTCGTCTATAACAGCAAGAACCGTTATATTTTTTTCATCAAGATTTTGAAGCATTTTTTCCAACAACAATTGATAGTTAATCTGCTCTCTTTCTTTTTTGTTATATTCAATTTGTATACCAAACAAAGAAAGAGAAACTTCATCCAAAGAATCAAAAGCTTTTTTTATATTTTTTTCAGTCTTGTTGTATATTCCCTGTACATACGACAAAAGAATATTTCCAGAAGAAGGAATATTCAAAACGATAAAGTTATTTTCTTTCTCAACTTCCTGACAGACTGCAGACATAAAAGAAGTTTTTCCGCATCCCCGTTGTCCATAAATTAATGAAGTCTGATATGGACTGTCTGGATTTTTCAACTCTATTACTAACTCATCAATCTGCTGACTACGGTCAATATAAATTGGCGGAACTTTTCCAAAACTAGGGTTAAAGGGATTATTCACTATCAGCTCCTTTTATGAATTTTATAACTTTTTATAACTTCAATTTAATTTTATAACTTTTTATAACTTTGAACAAGTTAAATCTCTCCAATTTTATATTACAAGTTATCATAATTGTTTTAGGTGCAGATCTATGATATAGTTTTTCCATGCAAGATTCTCGTATTTCTGTAATTATACCTTCCTATAACCGAGCTCATATTTTGAAAAATGCCGTCAGCAGTGTTCTTAAGCAGTCTTATCAGAATATTGAACTTATTTTAGTTGACGACTGTTCTACAGATAATACAAAAGAAATCGCAAAAGAAATAACAGACTCAAGGTTCCGTTATTATCGCCTTGAAAAAAATTCCGGAGCATGCATAGCCCGAAACAAGGGCATTGAACTTGCAAAAGGTGAATATATCGCCTTTAATGACAGCGACGACCAGTGGCATAAAGAAAAACTGCAAAAACAGCTGGACTTTCTTCTAAGGAACAAGGCTGATATAACAAACTGCGCAATGAACGTATATGATGAAAACAAAAAACTTATGTATGTTTTTCCAGATAAAAATAAGATACAAGAAGGAATAATTAGTACACAAGCCTTACTAAAATACAACAACACCAGTACCCAGCTTCTATTTGGAAAAGCAGAATGTTTTAGAAAAATTATGTTTGATCCAACAATGCCACGATTTCAAGACTGGGAAGAATGTATAAGGCTTTCTCAACAGTATTCCATGTATTATCAAAATGAAATTCTTGTAGATACATACCAGCAACGGGACAGCATAACTAAAAATCCCAAGAAAGGACTTAACGGGATGAAAATAATTCTTGAAAAATACAGAGCTCAAATCTTTTCATCCCCAGATATAACTGAATGTTTTTTTAAGAAAATGTCAGCTTTTACTTGCCTATGCGGTAAAAACCCTATTCAAGAAATGAAATATATTGTAAAAGCATGCCCTAATCTGAACAACAGAGTGCGATATATTCTTGCAAAGATTGGTTTATACAAACTATTTTTTAAATTGAAAAACAAATAAAGCATCTATTTTTTAAACAGCTTTACAAATCATTAAACAAAGGCTGATTTTATCAGTAGATTGTACTCGTTTTCTCTAATATTGGGCATACATAAAAAAAGGATTTCCAGGTGCAAAACTCAACGAAAGTATAACCAGAAGCAACGGAACATAATAGCATGTCCACCTGAATGCAATGTTTTTCTTCTGAATTGCAGTGTAAACATCACAGCCGTTTTCTTTAAAAACACTTACAGTAAAAACAATAACCAGCGAAATAAAAACAAGAGTTATTTCAGATTCAACATATCTAAGACTTCCAAAAATTGATTTTAAATACGACTGATCCTTAAAAATAGAAAGGCTTCCAAAATCTGTAAAAGTTCGTTTTAAATACAAAAAACTTTTAGGAACATCAACAATTCTGTCAAAATATGCTCCGATATTTACGATTATAAAAGTTCTTATAATCTGGAAAACATGAAAACTTTTGCTTTTTACATTTACATGACATATAGCAGAAAGTTTTTCAAAAACAGGCTTTAACGCATCGTTGAATGCAATTACAAGACCATTAAAAAGTCCCCATACAACAAAATGAAGTTCCGGACCATGCCAGATTCCAACCAGTAAGAAAACAACTATGTTTGCAAGTCCTGCAGGAACAACTCTTGCAAAATGCTTTCCCCAATGTTCACCGCACCACTTTCCTGTTTTCTGCATTCCTTTTGTAAGGGCAAACGGAAAGAATACATAATCTTTCATCCAAAGCCCAAGGGTGATGTGCCACCTGCGCCAGAAGTCTGCAAGACTTGTTGCAAAATATGGCTGCCTGAAATTCGGAAGCATTTCCAATCCGAACAATTTTGAAACGCCAAGCACCATATCAATTCCGCCGGAAAAATCCGCATATTGATAAATTGAATAACCTAAGACTCCAATTAAGATTATGCTGCCCGGCAAATTAGAATAATTGGGATCTAAAACAGAAGAAATCCTTTCAACTATCAAATCTGCTATACAGTACTTTTTCATTGCACCAAATAAAATCAAAAGTACACCTTTTTTTATGTTTTCAAAATCAAAGGAATGTTCTTCCTTCATCTGGATGCCAAGTTTATCATAACGATTGATAGGGCCCATAATTAACTGCGGAAAAAACGAAACAAACATGAAGTATTTTAAAAAATTCTTTTCACATTCATATTTTCCGTTGTAAATATCCATAAAATAGGCAAAAGTCTGAAATGTATAAAAAGAAATTCCAAAAGGAAGCAGAAGAGTCTTGTGTCCTGCAAAAAACAGAAAATCAAGATTCATACCGAGTTTCAAAGAAAGTGAACTGACAATTACATTCCAATATTTTAAATAGGCAAGTATTCCAAAATTAAGTAAAAGAATCAAAATCAAAATAATACGTTTTTTGCATTTTACTTTTTCTTTTAGAATTTTAAAGTCATCTTTTGAAAGCTCTGTTTTTTGGGATTTTAAATTTTCAGAGACAGCTTTTACCGAAACTGCTCCAAAAAATGTAGATAAAGAAGTTAAAAGTATAAATACAAAGTTTATAAGCCCTGCAAAAGCATAAAAAACTGCATTTGCGGCAAGAAGAAAATACCATTGCTTTTTTTTAGGAACAAGGTAATAACATATAAGTGAAATAATTAAAAATATAATAAAAGTATAACTTTTCAGGTTTGCCATAGTATTTTCCTCAAATCATAAAGCTGAATAACTTTGTTTTACGCAGCAGTGCTGTTTTCCATTGTAATATGCAATAATTTTTAATTTTCCTGTTGTATTTTCAGGATAGTTAAAATCAGCATTCTTTAAATCTTTATATAAAAGATTTAAAGAATGCTGATTTTAACTATCCTGAAAATA
>JAILQA010000350.1 GCA_024699205.1 Treponema sp.
GGCGGAATTATATGGGGTTGAAACGAAGCGCATTACTGAAGCAGTGAAAAGAAATATTGAACGTTTTCCAGAGGAATTTCGATTTCAACTTACAAATAAAGAAATGGATGAACTGGTCGCAAATTGCGACCGGTTAAAGATACTAAAGCATTCTACAGTTACATCTTACGTCTTCACCGAGCAGGGGGTTGCAATGCTTTCTGCTGTGCTTCATAGTTCTACAGCGATCCAAGTTAGTATCAGGATTATGAATGCTTTCGTACAGCTTCGTCATTACGTCAGTTCACAGATTGTAAAGACAGATGATAAGACAGAACTTGCAGAAATCCGGCGGCTTCTTTTGCTTCATATTGACCATTGTGATAAAAAGTTTTCTGAACAAGATAAAAAAATCAATCAGATTATACAGGTTTTGAACAATTTGATTGAAGAACCTAAAACAGAACGAAAAATTGGATTTATGAATGGAGATAATTAACTAGTTACAAATTACAATTGATTAAAAAGTGAATCTAAAAAAAACTTCTCTATCCATTTTCCTACAACGAAGAATCATAATTATACAAGAAACATTTTTATACTTTCATTCCGCGAAATGGAGCAGATTTTTGAAAAAGCTGCTAGACTTGTTATTGGTTCACCAGTTTATTATAATTCGGCAATCAGTAGAATTGTAATCAGTAATCTGGAAATTCTTTTCGTAACTTACGGGATTCCAAAGGAAGAAACACCAGGTATGGCTGCCCTACCCTTTTACCTCATTCACAAGCGGATTTCCAGCAGAAAATGCTCTGATATTTTCAAGCGTTGTATCAGCAAGATTTTTAAGGGCATTCGTTGTAAGAAAGGCCTGATGTCCTGTGATAATAACGTTTGGGAAAGTAAGCAGGCGAGCAAGAACATCATCGGTCATAATATCGGTAGACCAGTCGCTGAAAAAGTATTTGCTCTCTTCTTCGTAAACGTCCATACCGATTCCGCCGATATGACCGTGCTTTAGTGCATGAACCAACGCCTTTGAATCAATCAGGGCTCCTCGACCAGTATTGATTATTACAGCATCGTGTTTCATCATTTTCATTGTATCATGATTTACAATATGCTTGGTTTCTTCTGTAAGCGGACAGTGCAGACTTAGAACATCACTTTGGCGGAAAATCTCATCTTTGCTCACATATTGTGCATCAGCTTCTGCAGCCCATTTTTCATTCGGAAATGGATCGAAAGCAATAATCTTCATTCCAAAACCTTTTAAAATGTTTGCCATAATCTGGCCGATTTTTCCAGTACCAATAATTCCGGCAGTGAGTCCATGAAGGTCACGTCCTGTAAGTCCTTCTATATTAAAGTTCGCAGTTTTTGTTCGCAGATAGGCCTGAGGAATATGACGGGTAAGCGACATTAAAAGGGCAACACCATGTTCGGCAACTGCATAGGGAGAATAAGCCGGAACGCGCACAACTTTAATTCCAGCTTCAGAAGAAGCCTTTAAGTCTACATTATTAAAACCTGCACAGCGGAGGGCAATCAACTTTACACCACATTCCTTGAGAATTGAAATTACTTCTGCATTGACAACATCATTTACAAAAACACAAACTACCTCGTACCCTTTCGCAGTGAGCGCCGTGTTCTCGTTCAATTTATAGTCGCGGAAATCTATCTCGTAATTAAACATGCCTTCTGTATTCGCCTTAGTAAACGAAGCCTTGTCGTAAGAACGTGTATCGAAAAATGCAATTTTCATAATAAATCTCCTTATATATTTTTCTAAATTATTTGTATTATATTGAAGTCTCTGTAATCCATTGTAAGTCTATTGTGCACTATCAGCAAGTGCCTTGTGATAATTTTGTTGTCTTGTAACAATCTGTCTTGCGGTAATTTGTAGCAATTTGTTTCGACAATGCGATTATTGATGATTTTGCAGATTATTTTTATACTAATATTATTAAAGAACTATCATTTAAAAGAGGAAAAAATGTCTGAAAAACCATCACCACCATGGGCAAATGAGATTCCAGAAGGAAGCTTTATTTCTTACGCACCAACTTATAAAGTAGGCAAATATTTTGACCGCTTTCATAAAGATTCTGATTCAGAAGTTTCAGGTCTCAGCTACTATTTTTACGACCCAACTGAGCATGGTTACGCAAAAGGCAAGCCCTACCCTCTTCTGATTGTTATGCATGGAACTTCAAATGCACTCGAAGGAGATGTATGTATAAATTATGCTGGTGCAGAATTTTATTCCAAAGATGATTATCAACAGGCTCTTGGCGGCGCTTATATTCT
>JAILQA010000365.1 GCA_024699205.1 Treponema sp.
TCCAATTTCTTTATCTGCGCCTTTATCATAAAGTCGTATTTGCCTTACCTGTTTTTCAACATTCTTAATTTCAACTTTAAAATCCTGTAAGTCGAAATCACGCATTTGATTTCGGTGATCCGTAATCCATAGAATATTGTCTTCAATTTTATAACCCATACGCATCACAATCAGTTCTTCGTGAATCAGTCTATCTACTCCGTCTATTACTGCTACCAGCATAATTACTCCTTTCTTTCTTATACTTTTCTGTTATGTTGAGAAGTGCATCATAAATTTCTCCATCTTCCCAATTTTTTCTTCCTGAAACTTCGTATGTTTTAAGTAATTTTAAAAGAATACGAAATTCCTCTTCTGTAATTGTTATATTTACCATTACTTTTTCTTCTTTATTAGTATCCTGTGATGCAAAACAACAAAAATCACCATAATCTTCATCATAGCGATAATGATTGCATTTCTTACAAGGAACATTTTTTGTACAAATGTTTCCCATATGCTTCTCCTTTCTAAATTAAAGGCAATCTGTAAACACAGACTGCCTTTAAATCTTAAATATCCATGAATGATTCAATCAATCTCACCATTGTTTTTGGCAACTTGCTCAAGTCTGACATGTCAAGAAATCCATTGCCATAAATAGCTTTAATGTATTCCTTATCATCATCAATAGCTGCCGCAAACAATTCAACACCACGGTTTTTCAGGTGCTTCTTTATTGCCTTCAAATCTTCTTTTGCAGCTTCGCCGTAGTATTCATTGGCGTTAGGCTGTCCATCAGAAATCAAAATTAATAATTTCTTCTCCTCTGGTCTTTTAAGAAGATGTTCTCCACAATACTGAAGCGCAGCTCCGTCACGATTACAGCCCCTAGAACTAATCTGCATCAGACGGTACTTGTCTTTTCCATCTATATCGTCAAAATCTTTGTAGATGTCATAGTTCACACAATGACCACGCCACGAATGACCGGTTATTGATAACGGAATATTGAAATTTCTACAAAAATCTTCCAATACAACTGAAAGACGAGTGGCTTCGATAATTTTTCTACCACCCATAGAACCTGACTGATCAATTAACACAGATACGGCTAGGCTTGATTCATTAGGAATGTTTTTCTTATAGAAAACCTTTTTCTGTCTGTCGTAGAGATTATTTTTATCTAATCCCTTTCCTATCCAGTGTCTTCTATCAATACCAGCAGGTTTTCTTTTTAAAGATTCTTCCAAAGCCTTTTGTAACGCTTTTGAATACTTTAAAACATCTCCCATACTGTTATATTCCTTAATATCACTGTCATTTACATTAGTATGCCGTGATATATCGAACCGAACACCTTTATGGATATTTGTAAAAGGAATATCATTAATTTCTTTTACAAACTCTCTTTGGCTATCGTTTAAAAGCTGTGTGTTTACAACTTCTTCAGCACACTGTTCAAGTGATGCTGCAACTTTTGAACCAATTCCGTCATTGGTGGAAAAAGCCATTTCTTCATAGTTGACTTCGCCTCCCTGATTCAATGCTTCAGCAGTACCTTTTCCTTGTGATTCAGAAAATCTTTTTGAATTTTCAAGGTTGTCAGATACCTCTTCTCTGATGTCATTAGATGCTGGAAGTCCACCTTCAGTATCAGTCGCATTTGATTCTTCCTTTTCAGAGCCTTCAGAACCTGCACTTGCAGATTTTTCTTCCGACTTTTCCTTTTCAGCCTTTTCTCCACGATAATGCTGTGAAGTTTTAGCTTCCTCATTTAAGTTAGAAGAATTTGAAACCTGCTGTTGCTGTTTTTCTTTTAACTGTTCAGCAACCTTTTGTGAAACAGATGATGAAGAATTTTCATTCCCACCACTTGACTGTTCTGATTGCTGATTTGATGAAGAACCATTAGAACCATTCTGTTGCTGTCCGTTCTGTTGTTGTTGCTGTTGTTGACGTTCCTGCTCTTCCTGTTCCTCGATCTCATCTTTGATTGTCTGCCACATGCATAATAATATGTTAGAAGAATGAATTATTCTTCCCCATACATCATCACAGGCAATTCCTGCATCAATATATGGTTTCATATTATCGAGCAAAATTGTATGCTCTGTGACAAGTCCATGAGGATTAGGAATTACGCCAGCTGAAGCATAGCAGAGAACAAGGTTTAAAGATATGTTTGAATCTTTAAAATCTTCGTTTTCAACCATATCTTTCAAAATGGGACTTGTATCAACCAATTTAGTCCTTAACATGACTAAAGCGGTTTTTACGTTGCCAGGGAAATCTTTAGCTAACTTTCCTTCCATCCATACATCTTCGATAACGTTTTTGATTGTATGATACTTCATCGAGATGTATCCCCTGTATTCCGGGTGGATTTCAAGGAAATATTCTAAATCTTCCTTTTCCTGTTCCAGCAAACCGTCAACCTTGACATTTAACTTTCCTTCAGTTTTAATTTCTTGGACAAAACCGTTGTCAGTTGTAAAATCCGTAAACAGGATATGTCCTATCTCGTGATAGAACAATCCCAATACACTTTGAATTTTCAACTTGAGTGTCGGAAATTCCTTCTGAATAGGATTGTTCCAATTCAGAAGAACCTGCCTTCCATCTGTTCCAGCTGTTTCATCACCAAAATTACCATAGGTGATGAGTGGTTTCTTTTTGCATCTCGTCATAAATTTAAACATTTCGACAAGATGATCCTTAAATGACTTGGACTCAAAATATTCATCCGCTGTCATTTCTGCCTTTTTCTTAGCAATTAACGTTTTTTTAGGCACATTTTTCATTTTACTCCCTCCTTTCTGGCAACAAAAAAAAGACGCACTAGAATACGTCTTTCAGTTGCAAATATAAAAATTAATAAAAAAATAAGACCGATACAGTCATAAACATAATAAATGCTAACGCCTCTATCAATCCTAATAATTATTTTAATGTATTTAGCTTTATTTGTCAAATAAAATA
>JAILQA010000376.1 GCA_024699205.1 Treponema sp.
TGTCCTTTTTTATAAAAAAAGTTTTCTCTTCTTTGAATTTTCAACCTATAATTATATAAAAATACAAAGCACAAAAAAAAGACAACAAGAGAGCAAATTTTTCCAATAATAGATTCAGTAAATACATTAAAATAAAATAGAACTACGGAGATTAAAATATATCCTACCCATAAAGCAACACATAGCAGTTTATCAAAAACAGAACCATCCTTAAAGACATTAAAACCTTTATATGATTTTTCAACTTTTTCTATGATACGATAAAAATCATCAGTAAACATATTTTATTACTCCTACACATTCGCCAGTATCGTATTAATCAGTGAAGAATCAAGCACTTCAAATGCAAAGCATTTTTTACCTAAGTCTTTGAGAGAAGCTCCTATATGGTAAAGCACTGTGTTATCGATAATCAAAAAACGGTCATGCATTTTGGCTGTATGCTTAACAGTAAGAGTTGGATATTGAGCATTGAACTTTTGAATATCCTGTGCCGTGAGTTTTGTTTTTGGATCTGTATAGATTGTAACGTTTACATTTTTCTTCTTTTTTGCAAGACGTTCAAGGATAGACAAATCTACATAGCCGTCAATCAAAATTATCTGAGATTTTGCTTTCTGGATAAAGCTTTCAAACTTTGCGTAAGCATCAAAAATCTGTCCCTGAAAAAAGATACCCTGTTTGTCTTCAACATGATATTTATCCATAAGGTCAAAAATCTCGTCAATTCGTTTGTCGGCTTCTTTTTGATGTATGTCGGAATCGATAAGATGTTGTTTGATGGATTTTAGTTCTGTAAAGATTTCTGCATTATTATGCAAGAAGTGCCGAATCTGTACAAAAGCATCCATGATTTTTATACTGACTTGTACAGCAGTTTCACTTTTAAGAACTGCAGAAAGCATTGCACAGCCTTGCTCTGTAAAAGCATAAGGCTTTTTTCTAAGTCCCATCTTATCAGAATTGGAAGTCGCAAATTGCGACTTCCAATTTTCAAATTCAGAATCGTTTAGCTGAAAGCAAAACCTTTCCGGGAACCGCTCAATATTGCGTTTTACTTGCTCATTCAACCTTTTTGTTTCAACGCCATACATTTCGGCTAAGTCACGGTCTATCATAACCTGTTGATTGCGGATTATTAAAATTTTATTCTGGATTTGAACAGGCTGCAATTCATTGTTCATAACCCCCTCCCACAAATAAGTATAGCATATTTATGTATAATATTTAAGAGAAAAACTCTGCATTTCATAAAAAAAAGGTACATACCAACTTGAAATCACAACTTGTGATTTCAAGTTTACGCAGCCCTGTAAATCTCTGCTTCGAGTTCTCGGATTGCCTGAAGGTACTGGGGTTTGCCTCCGAACAATTTTACGATTTCTGCCGGAGTTCCGATATGTTTGATTGGGTCTACGGTGAGAACTTTCATATCTTCTATTTCTTCGATTCCAGTCTGGGCGTATTTATCTAAAAGGGCATCAAGAACCGCGCGGGCTTTATCTCCGTATTTGGTCCAGTAGTTTCGTTTGCGGACATTTTCGGCGCGTTCTTTTCTTGTAAGGGCTGGGGCATCCCAGGCGATGTGGCAGATGAGATCAAAAATATCCAGGTCATTTTTAATTTCGTCTTTCAGTTCTTCAAAGATAATTCCCTGATTTTCCAGTTCTTCTATAATGGCGCGCTTCTTTTCTGCATCGTTCCAGGTCTGCAAGAAATTGTCGAGTGAACGGTATGAAGTAAGGATTCCTGTTTTGCAGTATTCTTTTACGCTTGTTGTGATAAGGCGGCCGTCTGCATCCAGAAACTGCTTGCGTTCGCTTAATATGCTTACATCTACGCCGTTTACATAAACCTTTGGCTTTGGATCATAAGAAGAAGTTTCTTCTCCAAACTCATATCCTTCAAGATTTTCGTTTCCGTATACAACTTCGGCAAACTCAACTTCTTTTCCGGTAACCGGGTCAATCTGTTCTTCGCCAGTGCCTTCGTCAATGATTTCTTCTGAAAGCTTGTCATCCTGTTTTGATTCTTTTATGCGTACAGGGGCACCGTCAAAATCTTTATCTGCAAACTTGTCTGTTACATTGCGGAAGTCGATTATCGTAAAATACTGTTTTCCGTATTCTTCGTTGATTCTGGTTCCCCGACCGATAATCTGCTTGAACTCTGTCATAGAACCTATGTTTTCATCAAGACAAATTATCTTACAAGTCTGAGCATCTGTTCCTGTACTCATCAGCTTTGAGGTCGTGGCAATTACCGGGAATGATTCTTCGGGATTTATAAAATCTTCAAGATATCCTTTTGCAA
>JAILQA010000382.1 GCA_024699205.1 Treponema sp.
GGGATCATATTCACGGGCTTCCTTTTTTTGGACCGGCTTATAATCCAGCTTCAAAAATTGATGTTTTTTCTCCTTTTGATAATACAAAACAATATCTTGTTGATCAGATGAAAGAGCCTTATTTCCCAGTTCCATTTGAAGCTTTTACAAAAAACTTTACATGGAATAAGGTGATTGGCGGTGAACAGATAAATCTGGAAAATGTAAAAATTACAGCCTGTAAAATGAACCATCCGGGAGATTCTTACAGTTACGCAATTTGTGAAGGAGATAAAAAGTTTGTCCTTGCTACAGATGTAGAATTGCGTGCAAAAGATTTTAAGAAAAGTCCGGAAATGGAATTAGTTTTTAGAAATGCGGATTGTATGGCTATAGATTCTCAGTATACGGTAGAAGAAGCTTACAAAAAAAAGAATTGGGGACATTCTGCTTTCTGTTATGCAGTTGATTTTGCTGTTTTCTGGAATATAAAAAAGATTTATCTTTTCCATCATGAACCTGCCTATGACGACAAAAAGTTAAACTCAATTCTGCAGGCTGCCAGATGGTATGCACAATATATTCATCATTCAGATATTGAAATTGAATTAGCAAAGGAAGATATGGAGATAGTTTTATAAAAGGTGGATTATGACAGGTGATTTAGAAACAAAAAATGATTTTAAGCTGACTTATAATTTTACATCAAAAGAAATCTCTGTTCTTGCTAAGTTTTTAAGGGATAATCAGGCTGATTTACCTAAAGGCTTAGAAAACTTCTATAAATCTTTGGAAGATGCTGTTTATAATTCGCTTTCACTTGAAGAGGTTAGAAACTTTTATTCATGAAAAAAACTTTAAAAATTTTTTTATCTGCATTCATATTTCTGTTTCTTATTATTGCTGTAATTCTTTTACTTTTATTTCATCAGATTAAACCTCTTTCCTCGACAAACAAAGAGGATGTACGTGTTGAAATAGAGTATGGAACTTCCATTTATACTATTTCGCAGATTCTTAAAGAAAAGAAACTTATAAGAAATCAGAAACTTTTTTATTATGCAGTAAGATATCCAAAAATTATATCTTTCTTGTATCCTGAAGATTTTTCATCCGAAAATATTGAACTTAAAAGCGGTATTTATCATTTAAACCCTACGATGAACTATGCAGAGATTGTAAATGCTTTATCATCCGGAATGCAGGAATATATAAAGGTTTCAATTCCTGAAGGTCTGACTATTTCTAAAATAGGTGAGATTCTTGAAGAAAATGGAATCTGTTCAAAAGCTGATTTTAAGGCTTTGTGTTATGATGAAAATATTCTCTTTGGATATGATATTCCAGGACCTTCACTGGAAGGTTTTTTATTTCCAGATACCTATTTTTTCACTTCTAATATGAAAGTACAATCTGTTATTGATATGATGGTGTCTAATTTTTTTGACAAAGTGAGTACTATTGAGGCTCTTAATGGACTTTCTGCAGAAGAATTATATTACAAAGTAAAACTTGCCTCCATTGTTGAGCGTGAATATCGTATTGCTGATGAAGCCCCTCTGATTGCAAGTGTTTTTGTAAATCGTCTTAAATATAATATCGGACTTTATTCCTGTGCCACAGTTGAATATATCCTTACCGAAATTGAAGGCCGACCTCATCCGGAACGCATTTTGATTGAAGATACCAAAATAGACAGTCCTTACAATACTTATAAATATGCTGGACTTCCGCCAACGCCAATTTCAAATCCGGGAATGGTTGCCCTTGATGCTGCTGCTAATCCTGCAAAAACAAAGTATTACTTTTTCCAGATTGTAGATCCTCAGGAAGGCCGTCATGTTTTTACAACAACCTTTGATGAGCATATAGAAAGCCATAATCTTTACACCAAGAAACGCTGATTTACCGGGGGCAAAGGAGATATGGCTGGTTTTATTTCAAAAGATACAATTGACGCAATTCACAATACTGTTGATATAGTTTCTGTAATTGGTGAATATACAAAACTTACAAAACGCGGAGCCATTGACTGGTGGGGCTGTTGTCCTTTTCACAGTGAAAAAACTCCTTCCTTTCGGGTAGATGCTGAAAAAAAAATGTATTACTGCTTTGGCTGTCATGCTGGTGGTGATGTAGTTAAGTTTGTAATGGAAATGGAAAAGCTTTCTTATCCGGAAGCCCTTACTCAGCTTGCCCAGCAGTCTGGAATACCAGTCAGATATGAAGATGGAGTTAAGCCTGATTTAATAAAGCAGGATAATAAAATCGAGCAGTATATTGAGCTTTATGAACGTACTGCCTCTATGTTTCATTATCTTTTGATGGAAACCGACAGTGGAAAAAAAGCCCTTGAATATATTAAAAAACGCGGACTTACGGAAGAAACCTTAAAAAAGTTCAAACTTGGTTATGCGCCGGCCGACAGAAAATGGTTGAAGCAATTTTTACTGAAGAAGAACTTTAGTGAAGATTTTCTGCGTCAATCCGGTTTGTTCAGTCAGAAATATCCCGATTATGCATTTTTCTCTGACCGCCTTATGTTTCCAATTTTTAACAGAAAAGGTCAGGTTGTTGCCTTTGGAGGCCGCGTTATTCCTCCTGCCGATGAAAGCCAGCGAAAATATTTAAACTCAGGTGAGCTTCCCCAGTTCAAAAAAAGAGAAACTTTGTTCGGTTTTAATTTTGCCAAGGATTCCATTAGAACTAACAAAAAGATAATTTTTTGCGAAGGAAATATGGATGTAATTGCCTATCATCAGTGTGGTCTGGATTTTGCAGTTGCAACTCTTGGTACAGCCCTAACAGAAGATCATATAAAAATGATCCAGGGCTTTGTCGCGGATGGTTTTGTTCTTCTTTCCTTTGATTCGGACGGAGCAGGGCAGGCAGCAACCTGGAAAGCCATAAAGCTTTGTCGAGAACATTCTTTAACCGTAAAAATAATTTCTCTGCAAGGTGGTAAAGATCCTGCAGAAATTATGCTTAAATATGGAAAAGAAAACTTGACGAATCAGGTAAATAATGCTAAATTAGATGTTGACTATTTGCTGAATATTCTAGGGAAAAAATACCCTGTTGACACTCCTGAGGGAAAAACAAAGGCTTCACTGGAATTTTTTTCTTATGTTGATTCGCTGCAATCAGATATTCAGAAGGAGTCTAGTCTGGATCAATTGAGTCAGACTTTTAATCTAAAACCGGAGGCTGTAAAAAGGGACTTTTTAAATCGTAAGCAAGCCCAAGAACGAATATCAATCCGGCAAAATAATAATCAGACAGAAGAACAAACCCAATTGAATCTTAATGCAGAATTAAGAGGACTAATTGCTGTAACGGCCGATATAAATCAATTTGAAAAAATTCGTTCCAATCTTGTAGAAACTGATTTTCTAAATCCTGATGCAAGAAGGTTATTTAGAGTATTAGAAGATTGTTTTAATTCAAAAACATTTTCAATACCAGACATTTTAACGCGCTGTGATAATAAGGCTTTGTCCCAGGTTATCACAAATGAGATTTCTTCTGGTGTATATCAAAAAGATAATATAGATACCATAGTTAATGATACTATACGCTTTATTCAGAAGAATAAGATTGATGAACAGCGGGAAATCTTAATAAAAAGAATACGTGATTATGTCGTAGTTACTGAAGATGATAAAAAACAATTAGACAATCTGCTTATCCAAAAACTCGAGCTCGATAAAAAAGCTCAATCGTTATTAAAGTAAGGTGAAAACTTTTATGGAAGAAACAAGCAATAATGCTGCTGTTCAAAAACTTCTAGATTATGCGAATGGTAAAAATTACATCACTTGGGATGAAGTAACAGATTTGCTTGGTGCGAATTTTGTAGCATCATCAGCTATGGAAGAAATCATTCAGATTTTAAATGAAAAAAACATTCAACTTATAGAAACTGATATTATTTCACAGGATTTTGATTCAAAAGATGAAACTGGTCCTGAAGATGATGAAGTTCTTGCAGATGAAGATGCAGAAGATGAAGATGGCATTATGCTTGAACAGGATGATGATGACATCGTTCCTGATGCAGAAGTTGAAGAAATCGAAAATGCAGAAAAACTGGCATCTTCTAAAAACCGTCTTGTAATTGGTGATAAAGATTCTAATGTTGATGACCCAATCCGTCTTTATCTTCGCGATATTGGAAAGGAAAATCTTCTTACTGCTGAAGATGAAGTAAAGCTTTCTAAAACAATGGAAGATGGAAATAATATCATCAAAAATGTAATTAAAAACTCTGGAATTATGATTCCTGAATTTTTTACGATTGCTCAAAAAGCTTTTACAAAAATTGATTTACATGAACCTGGAAAAACTCGTAAAGAAATCAACGAAGAAATGGCAGATAAAAAGCGTCTTAAGGCAGCCTACGGTGAACATATTAAACCTGTTCTCCCGGAAATGAAGCAGTATATCGCCTTGAAAAAACAGCTTTTTGAAGCAGAGCAGACAAGTACAATCTTTGAAAATCCAAAATTAGTTGAACTCAGAAAAAAGATTTTGCCGGAACTTCAGAAGGTTGATATTCAGACAGAAGAACTTGATAAATTTACCCAGAAATACCGTGACGCAATCATCAAAATCGAGGAATATCATCAGAAGCAGGAAAAAAAGATGAAGGAACTCCGTATATCCAATGCTACTGAACTTAGAAGCTTGGGTAGAAAGATTTCCATTAAGTCTCAGGCTGTAAAACTTGAAGCAGAATTGAATATGACTGCCGATGAAATCCGCGATATTTATACTCAGATTCAGAAAATTGACAGAAAACTTCATAAGCTTGAGTTTGAATTTGAAAACAGCGTAGAAGATATCATCAAAATGGCAAAAGATATTGAATTCGGCCGAAAGATGATGGAGCAGGCAAAGAATCGCCTTATTAATGCCAATCTTCGTCTCGTTGTTTCAATTGCAAAAAAATATACAAATCGTGGACTTCATTTCTTTGACCTTGTTCAGGAAGGAAACATTGGTTTGATTAAAGCTGTAGAAAAGTTTGAATACCGCAAAGGCTTTAAGTTTTCTACCTATGCAACCTGGTGGATTCGTCAGGCAATTACCCGCTCAATTTCTGATCAGGCAAGAACAATCCGTGTTCCTGTTCACATGATTGAGCAGATTAATAAGGTTGTCCGCGAAAGCCGTCAGCTTATGCAGAAGCTTGGACGTGAACCTACCGACGAAGAAATTGCACAGCAGTTAGGCTGGCCACTTTCCCGCGTAAAACAGGTTAAGAATGTTGCTCGTGAGCCTATTTCTCTTGAAACTCCAATCGGTGAAGAGGAAGATTCACTTCTTGGAGACTTCATTGAAGACAAGGAAGTTGAAAACCCGGCAACACAGACAGCCTTTACCTTGCTTCAGGAGCAATTACGTACAGTTTTGGGAACCTTGCCAACAAGAGAGCAGGAAGTTCTTAAAATGCGTTTTGGTTTGGAAGATGGATATTCCCTTACACTGGAAGAGGTTGGACTTTATTTCGACGTTACCCGTGAACGAATCCGTCAGATTGAAGCAAAAGCTCTTAGACGTTTACGCCATCCAAGACGTGCAAACGGTTTGAGAGATTACATCGAAATGTAGATTAATTTTTGCATTTATTATATTATTTTTAAGATATTTTTGATGAGGAACCTTTATGGCAACAGCAGATACTTTTGAAGAATTAAAGAAATTACAGGAAATTCTTGTAGAAAAATACCAATTGGATGCCAAAGTAGAAGAAGCACCAAAACAGTTGAGTGCTCAGGAAGAGCTTTTGGCAAGAATGAAAAAAGAGTTTATTGAAAAGAATACAGAATACGAAGCCGTAAAGGAAAGAGTTTCCAAATTAAAGTTTGATTTGGACGAAGCGGTTCGTGCCCGTGAAAACGGTGAAAAAGGAATGGATAACATTACAACTCACCGTGAATATGAAGCTTTGGAAAAACAGATTCTTGAAGCTACAGATCGTGAAAACGATATCCGCAAAGATTTGCAGAAAGAAGAAAAAATTCTTGAAGATATAAAAGAGACTCTTAAAATAAACGAAGACATGATTAATTCTCAGGAAAGTGAACTTACAGAAAGCCGCAATTCCTTGAATGAAGAATTAAAACAGTATCATGAACATCTTGATGAACTTACTGCAAAAGAAAATGAAATCATTCCTTCTCTTGATAAAGAAATTCTCTTTAAGTTCCGTAGAATTATTCAGCGTAACTCAGAAGGTATTGTTGCAGTAAAGAATGGTGTTTGTACAGGATGTCACATGATTCTTCCTGCTCAGTTTGCAAATACTGTTAGAGAAGGTGACAGTATTTTGTTCTGTCCATACTGCAGCCGTATTCTTTTCTACGAAGAGTCAGAAGACGAAGATGAAGATATGTACTTCAGAATGGACGATGCTGGAAGTCTCGCTGATTTGAGTGACGATTTCGATGAAGACGAATACGATTCAGAAGATGAAGAAAAAGAAGATTCATTCTACGATAATGAAAACGAATCTTACGACGACGAAGATTCTGATTCAGAAGATGAAGATAATGATTCTGATGATGACGATGAAGAAGAAGATCTTTCTGACGAAGACGAATTGAACTAAATTTTGTAACCTTAACTTTGAAATTGTACAAATGGGATATAACCGCATGGTTATTTCTTAATGATAAGATTTAATTATGAGAGAAAGTCCGGGCTCCTTCGGAAAAAATGCCGGGTAATAACCGGGCAATTCTTGGCAGCTGTAAATATATTTGCATAGCCCAAGAATTG
>JAILQA010000389.1 GCA_024699205.1 Treponema sp.
CCGGCAGTTCTCTTTCATTCTTTTATGGGAAGTCCTGTTGAAGCCATGTCTTTGTTAAAGCGCGGAATAACCTTTTTATTTTTATTAAAAAGCTGTTTTCCAAAACTAAAATATCCGTTTATTCCGCGCTTTAACAAAGACATGGCTTCAACAGGACTTCCCATAAAAGAATGAAAGAGAACTGCCGGAAGCTTTTTAATTTTTTTGGAATATTCAAATAACTTGTGATTTGCCTTTCTACAGTGAATTACAAGCGGAACCTTGTATTCTGTTGCAAGCTCAAGCTGAATATTCCACATTTCTTCCTGAAGCTTTTCAAACTGAATAAAGTCTTTCGAAAAATAATCAAAGCCAGCCTCTCCTATTGCAGAAAGCTTCTTTTCCTGCAAAAGCTTTTCCAAAAAATCTGCATTTTTCTGTACGTCAATAAAACCCGCACTTTGAGGATGAAGACCAAAAGCAGGGATTATTGAGGATTTCAAATTATCTTTTGTTTTTTCCCATAATTCCCATTCTTCCAGACTGTGAAAGCAGGAACAGCCGGAAAAAGCAGCAGAATCTTCAAAACAAGCCTTTTCCAGACATACAGAATAGTGAAAATGAGCATCAAAATATGAAAATTGCAGATTATTTATATTTTTTTCTAACATATTTTTTATTATAACCGAAAATATGATTAGTGTAACATATTATTTACATTACACGTTTAAAATCATTTTTCAAGGGGATAAAAATGAAAAGCTACACTTTAAAAAGTATTGGAAAAAACACAGACTATATGACAATCGTTCGTGAAATGGAAGACGGATTTGTTGTTAAAATTGTACGCGATTTAGACGGTTACGAAGATATTAAAACAGATTACATCAGCAGAGAATTATTTGACAGCTGCATTCGCACTGGATACTTAACAGAAATTAAAGAAAAGGTTGCGGTTGCTGCAAACTAAAGAATTTTATAGCCTGGCTAAGCCGTTCTTCTTTTGAAGCTGCATCAAGCCAGGTGATCTTTACGCCTTTCTTTTCCATCATTCTGAACCAGGTTTCCTGTCTTTTTGCAAACTGACGGATTGCAATAAAAAGTTTATCAAACAAATCTTGTTCTGAAGCAATCTTACCTTGTAAAAACAAAGAACAATAACGGTATTCCAAACCTAATTTTTCAAGTCTTTCCCAGGAAATGCCGCTGTCATGAATAGTCTTAACTTCATCAAGCATGCCTTCTTCGAGACGCTCTTTTAATCTTATAGAAATATTTTGCCATAATTGAGGGCGTGGTAAAGTTGTTCCAAAAATCAAAGGCTTTATCTCAGGACGAGAAGCCGAAGTTGTATCATAACCTGCATTCTTTGCTTCAATAATTTCAAGCGCTTTTATAACCCGGTCTTTTTCCTGTAAGTCTGCCATTACGTGTAAATCTGGCTGAAGCTTCAATAAACGTGCGGCGAGCTCTTCCAGAGGGGTATTTTCCAACTGCTCATGTAATTCTTTATTTTCTGGAAGATTTACCAGCTGATAATCACGGATAATTGCATCCAGATACATGCCGGTTCCACCAATAACAACGGGAAGCTTCTTTTTATTTTGAATCTCTTTAAATGCTTTGTAAAAATCCTGCTGATAATTATAAACTGTGTATTCTGCGGGTAAATCAATAATATCAATCAGATGATAAGGGATTTTTTTTCCATTAATTGTATATTCAGATAAATCTTTTCCCGAACCTATATCCAGATGTCTGTATGTCTGTCTGGAATCAGCAGAAATAACTTCACCATTAAAATGATGGGCAAAGCCAACTCCAATAGAAGTTTTACCAACTGCGGTAGGTCCTAAAAAAACTACACAATTATAATTATCAGACATTATATATTTCCTGCCAGAAAAAAGATTAGTCTACTCTGCAAATTACGCATTTAAGATATTCAGATTTTGGATAACCAAGAAGGACAGGATGATCAAAACCGGCGCCCCTCTTTTCGAGAATCTGAACACGTTTATGACTGTCAACGGCTGCATGCATAATCATATCGCAGAACATATTTGCTTCCATAAAATATGAACAGGAACAGGTAACAAGGATTCCACCTTTATTAAGTAAACGCATTGCACGAAGATTAATTTCCTTATATCCACCATAGGCTTTTTCAATCATTTTTGCAGATTTTGTGAAGGCCGGCGGGTCAAGGATAATTACATCAAACTTTTTGCCTTCTGATTCATATTTTTTTAATAAATCAAAAACATCGGCACAGACTGCGGTCATTTTTTTGTCTGCTCCGTTGAGCTTTATGTTTTTATTTACAATTTCAACTGCTTCTGGCGAAATATCTACAGAAATTACAGAATCTGCACCTGCTTTAAAAGCATTAAGTCCAAAGGCCCCTGTATGAGTAAAGGTATCTAAAACAGCTTTTCCTTTACAATATTTTGCTATTTCGCGGCGGTTAAACTTCTGGTCAAGGAAGTAGCCGGTTTTTTGTCCATTTACAATATCAACGCAAAGTTTGATTCCATTTTCTACAATAATAATTGAATCTTTTGCGTCAGTTTTTTTAGAAATATCAAACTCCCCTGAAGATAAATCAAGCCAGCCGGCTCTTAAAGGCAGCCCTTCCTTGTCGCGTACACTTGCGTCAGAACGTTCGTAAATACCATCTGGCTTGCATAATTTTATCAAAGCAGATAAAAGCTCCTTTCTAAAAACTTCACAGCTTAAAGATAAAAATTGAACTACAAGATATACTTTATTATCTTCTGTACAGAAACGCTCGCAGATAAAGCCGGGCACAAAATCAGCTTCTGCAAAAATAAGGCGGTAGGAATCATTTGAGGCAAAATGCATTTTCCTAAGTTCAAAAGCAGAACAAACGATATTTTCCCAGTAGAGATTTATATTTTCATATATTTTATCAGCATGTTCAAAACCAACAATTCTTACTGTGATTTTTGATTTTTTATTAAAAATACCAGTCGCAAGAAAACCGCCTGCATTAGTATAGACTTCCACTGCAGAACCATCCTGCAAAGAAGTATTTTTCAGACTTTCATTTTTCCATTCGTCTGTAGGATTATCGCGATGTTTTATATAAGAGATTTCGTTATCAAAAACCCAGGGAAAGCCCTG
>JAILQA010000437.1 GCA_024699205.1 Treponema sp.
CGCAGTTCTTTCACGGGATTTTGTTACGGCTGCCCGACTGTATAAACAGCTTCTAAAAACTGACCCCTCGAATGTAGATTATTTAAGGGAACTGGGTTCAATTTATGTAAAAAATGGCGAGGATTCCAAGGCAATTCCATATTATGAACAGATTATAACTTTTTATCCTCATTACGTGGAAGCAATGAATAGTCTTGGTGCAATTTATCGCCGCTTAAAAAGATATGAGGATTCTATTGAAATATTGCAGAGGGCCCTGGAGGAAGACCGTCAAACAGGAAGTGTAAATTATAATCTTGGTTTTACCTACAAGGAAATGGGAAATTATGATGATGCAATTGAAGCTTTTGAAATTGTCATAGCCGAAAATCCTTCTGATGTTCTGGCTTATAATCATCTTGGAAAAATCTACTTTGAACGCAAGGAATATCAGAAATCAATCAATTCTTATAAAAGAGGTTTGGGCGTAGATAAAAATCATCCAATTTTGAATTACAATCTTGCTCTCTGTTATGATGCCGCAAAAATGTACCCGGAGGCAATCCGCTGTTTTGAAACTGCATTAAAATCTAAACCAGGCTGGCTGGATGCAATAAAAGATTTCAGTTCCCTTTTGATAAAATGCCAGCAGACAAAAGAAGCCGCTGATATTGTCAAGCATTCTATTGAACTTCATCCTAACGATGTAAAATTATTATGTCTCCTTGGTGAAATCTATCTTGCTGATTTTGATTACGATTCTGCGACAAAAACTTTTAAACGGGCAAAGAGTATAGATGCAAATAATATAAAAGTTCTTTCTGGTCTTGCTGAATCTCTTGAAAAGGATGAAAAAGCCTTGGATGCACTGGAACCTATTTCCAAGGCAATTGAAGTTTCCCCTGATGATTTGAACTTAAAAAAACAATATGCCTATATCCTCCTGTCTGCAAAGGAATATGATGCAGCTCTTTATAATATCAATGAACTTAAAGAAGAAGCAGGAGAAAATGATTTACAGGTGCTTGATTTATACGAGCAGTATTATACCTGTATTGGAGATGAGCAGAAAGCTCAGGAGTATTCGGACAGGATTGTAAAAATTAACAAGCATTATAAAAATCATATTCTTTCGGTTGCTAAGCGATATTCTCAGATTGGTAATCAGGAAAAAGCTGAAACAAAAGCAAAGGAGTTTATCGCAAGAGAAATCCGAAATCCGGAAGGCTATAATCTGCTTGGAAAAATATATGAAGATGCAGGAGACCTTCAGAGTGCAATTGATACTTATAACAAGAGCATTTCAATAAAGATTCCGAATGTTCATGCTTCACGCCAGCTTGCTAAATTGAATGCTTCAATTGAAGTTCCTCCAGTTACAGAGAATGTCCTTCCAGAAGAAAGGGAAGCGGTTACAGAAGCAGAAGAAACTCAGGAAGTAGCAGAGTCAGAGATTCCAGAAGAAGTTGCAGAAGAAGCTGTCGAAGAAGAAGAGTTTGATTTTGAGCAGATGGGTGGAAATATTCCTATGGAAGAAGCACTCGTCGAAGAGGAAAACCCTTTCTTTGAAGACATGGAGAATCTGGATAAAGAAATCGAAGCTCAGAATGAAGAGATTGTTGATAATTCTTCCGGGCCTTCTGCTGATGATTTTTATTCTTCTGCTGCAGGCGAGGGTTATGCACAGAATGACATGTCTGGTAACGGTGCGGCTCAAAATGGTACTGCACAAGGTGTCGGTGGTATGTCACAGAATGGTATGGCTCAAAACGGAATGTCGCAGTATCCTTCTTATTCCGAAGCCGAGGCACAGATGCAGCGCAATATTCAGGATGCCGTGATGAAATCATCTAATTACGCAATGGAAGCTGCCATGACTGCTCAGCGTATGGCATCAGAAATTGCCGCAGAACAGGCAACTATTAAAGATAAGCTTAAATCAATAGAAGAACAGCGCCCGTATATACCAGTTGCACAAGAATCGTTTATTCCAAATCCAATTGCAACCGAACCGGAACCAGCTTTTGAAGAAGTAACTGATACTGTTGCTGATGAAGAACCTTTTGAAACAATCGATGATTTATCAAACGATCTCTTGGGCGAATCTCTGTCTGAAGATGAAACAAATGCTCTCTTGGGTGCGCCGGACCAGCTTTATGATGAAAATAGGAAACCTTTGTCAGATGCATCGGGATTACTGCCTACAATCGAAAAAATAATTTCAGATGATGACCTTGCTTCCGAAAATGCAGAAAAAGTAGACTTGTTCAAAAAACTGCTTTCAATGAGCGAATATCTTCCTGAAGATGAAAAAGAAGACTTCCTGTCCGGTAAACCTCGAATGCAGATGGAATATCTTGTAGCAAAGCTTTCTGGTAGACCTGGATTATTGAAAACTGCAAAATCCCTAATCAAAAGCGGAGTTTTGGGAGAAGAATACAGTCTTCCAGAAGAAGAGTCCTTATCAGAAAAGGAAGTTTATGATAAGGGCATTTCCAATAATTTAATCCGTTCTGTAATAAAAACAATGGAAAGACTTTCTATAAATCTTGATGACAAATATCTTTCCAGAGCCTTGTGTGTTTTTGCTGACAATGTTCTTGAACAGATTGAAATTCAGGAATCTAAAGTTCGGATTTTTTAGTCAATTCTTATGATTCTGGAGTGGGTTAGAACCTCGTTGCCGTCTTCTGTAATGAGAACATCATTTTCAAGGCGGCAGCCACCAACTTCAGGATTATAAAGTCCCGGTTCGCAGGTAAGAATCATTCCCGGCTGAAAGTACAAATCAGATTCAGTTTTAACGCTTACTCTTGGCTTTTCATGGATTTCAAGTCCAATTGCATGTCCTAAAGTGTGAGGCATTTTAAGCTTGGCGGCCGCAAAAATTGAATCTGCTTTTTTTGCTGCAAGCTGAACAGGATTTTCCTTTTTATATAATTTTACACATTCATCATAAGCCTTCTGAACAAGATTTACATATTTTTCCTGTTCTTCGGTCAATTTTCCTTTTGCAATTGTTATGGTGGTATCGCTGGTGTATCCTTTATAAACTACGCCAAAATCAAGAATAGAAAGTCCATTATCAGGCCATTTTGCATTTGTATAACCGGGGAAGGCATGAATTGCAAAACTTCTCTGAGGACCGGCGGCAAGTGTATCAAAACCGGTTCTCTGACAGCCCATGATTCTGCATTCTTTTTCTATAAAAAGGGCAACGTCCATTTCAGTTTGAATCTGACCGGATTTAATCTGCTCTTCAATCTTATCAATTATGATGTCACCAATTCTGGCGGCTTCTTTTGTACATGCAATTTCGTATTCATCCTTGCACATTCTGCAGCGGACTACAAAACTGTGTGCACCTTCTTCTTTACAGCTGCAATTGTAATTGTTCAGTTCATCAATAAAGTGAAGATATTTCGGATAAGAAAGATAGGGTGGCAACTCAATTTTGGAATTGATTCCGTGAGTGTAATAAACATTCATAACAGATTTTACTGCATTGATTTCATCATTTTTATAGCGGGTATAAGGAATCATTTTGTCATAAAAACCGTTATTTTTTGCAAGGTTTTCATCCCAGGGAACAAGAACTGTGTAGGCATCCGAAAAAATAAGAAGAACAGCATCATTTGCGTGGCCTGTAAAATAAGCTACGGCTGGATCC
>JAILQA010000016.1 GCA_024699205.1 Treponema sp.
GGTCTTGAAGTCGTCGAACATCGTGTCGGTCACGGTGGAGCGCATGGTCTCGCGGTGGTTGATGAGCGAAATCTTGCCGCCGTCCTCGACCGAGGCGCGCTGGCGGTAGATGCTCTTGATGCTCGTCTTCATTTCGGGGTGAGCCTTGTTCCACTCGTCCACGAAACGCCCGAGTTCCTTTGTACCCGTGATGCCTTCGCACTTGAGCAAAATGAGAGTCCACTTGTCGAAGTTCTTCTTTGCACGGTCGGTGGCGCGGTCGTAGCTTCTGATGACCGTCTCCACGTCCTCTGCGCGGGTGGCGACTTCGGGGGCTTCGGGCAGGGTCTCCTGGACATAGCGGTTCGAGGCCTCGGCGGGAAGGCTGCGGGCATCGATTTCGAGGACCTTGCGCCCGTCCTTTTCGCTCCAGCGGTAGTTCCACATGGAGACGCTACGGCGAACCTGCCTGTCGGAAATCCCGAGAAGCTCCGCTGCCTTCGTTGAACTAATCCAGATCGGTTTCATTAGCGGCTAGCCCTTCCGATAAGGAATGCACGGACGCGCTTTGCTCTCATGCAGTCACCGCAGAAATGGTCGCGGTTGACGGTGATGTTCGCGATACCGCCACAGATGTCGCAGTAACGGATCGGGGTGGACGTTACGAGAGTGTGGATAGGACATGTTGCAGTAGTCATTGTGGATCTCCTTGTGAGTGAAAGTTGTGAAAGGGTTCTTTAGCTGAAACTGATGCCTAGACTTGCGCGGACGACCATCAGGGCGTTGCTTCCTGATACCGGGCTTTGGTGGCTGCTCCATCCGGGAGCACCCACAACGACCCACGGTGCGACCGATGCAGCGCTGAGCTGGCCGTAGGCAAGTGCGGCAGTGTTCTCATAGTAGGTGTATGTGGTATCTATACCGTAGTTACTGTCGTCGGCATCTACCGTGAATCGCTTGACGTAATTAGCGGCATGATCTTGGACTTTGTTCACGTAGTCTCTCGGATCTAAGCCCCAGAACATCAGTGGTTCGTTATACTTAGCATCGATGGTCGCAATGCTGATCATGTGATTTAATGTCGGTAGCTCCGTCTTCGTCGATGCGATGAGCATTCGCTGATTTACGGTGATTGTGTCGTAGTCGCCGCAGTAGTAGTCTTCGCTTGAGTCTTGAGGTCTACGGCTGAATGCAACGAAGCAAGGGCCAGTCGTTGCAGGGGTGCCGTCGCCGTGGTTCGGCAACATATCCATGGCGCCGAGAATCCATTCGTCTTCCCACGGGCAGATTGGCTTCGGTGATCCACGGTAGGCATGGATATGTTTCGGAATGGTAGTGAGTGCCATACGATTGTCCGAAGCGCTGTCCATCATCGCATCGCCGAAATTGAAAGAAGAGCTTGACTTGATGTATGCAACATCATAGGAGCTCGGATTTGTCGGGTACAGTCCGGATTCATTGATCCAATCCAGAACAATCGGAGAGTCCGGGAAGATATTGTGTCCGTAGCCGTTTGTTCCCATTGTCGTCACGGTGGGGCAATCGACCCACATCCTATACCTTGCGGCGGATGTCGGCAGGTGCCCCTTGTAGATAAACGGGCGGACTATGTTCTGGTTGTGGTAGATGCTCATGGGGGGTGCTAGAGGAAGAAGATTGCGTCTGTTCGTGCAGTTACGGTTTGGTTCACGAGAATGTGGTAGCCGTCTACCTTGTCGGCGTTGGTTGCCGTGGCTGCGTTTCCGGTGAACTGTTCGGCTTGAAGAGTGACTCCGACTGTTGTTCCGTTTCGGTTGCAGAACCTGTAGGTGGAAATAAGGTTTTGTGAATTAACGTTGTCGGTATATCCGTCGCGGTAATTGAAATAGACTGTCGATGAGTAGCTGTCGTTTGCATTCTTGGAGAAGTTGATTTCGTCGGTGTGTTCGTACTTGATATCGCTTCCAACGTGTTTATGGCTTTCGTCGGCCTTGTGTTCAAGAGAGGCGTTGATGTTGCCGATGCTTGAGCCGAGCCCGTTCAGGGTGTTGTCAAGTCCGGTAATGTCGCCTGTGCCGTGCGTGTGCGAGGCGTCGGCCTTGCTGTTGACGGCCTGCGTCAGCTGGCCTATGGCCTGACCGACCTGGCTAGAGTCGGCCTTGCCGTTTATGGCCTGGTAGATGGCGGCGACATCTTCGGCGATGTTGCGCTTGTTGCCTTGCGCGTCGAAGTAGTGCGTCGGCACGAGGCCGATATCCAGGTTTTCTTTGTCCTGAAGGTTGTTGATGTCGCCGATGCTTGCCATGTCCTAGCCTTCCAGATCCTTGAGTGCGCGGGTGATGAGGAACTTCACGAACTCCTTGTTGTTGGGGAACGTGTGGCCCTCGTTGTAGAGTTTGACCTTCGCGGCGTTGATTTTCTCGGTAAGCGGTTTCGGGAAGGTCATCGAGGGCATCATGTTGGGGAACAGTTCGCACTGCACGCTCTCTTCGGCGGGTACGACCTGGGCGTCTTCGGCCTTGGGCGTGTAGTCAATCTTGCGGCGTACGGTGTACTTGCCCGTCTTGCGGATGGTGGGGAGCACGTCTTCGACGACCCACTTCTCGAACTTGCGGGCGTCGGGCATGCGGCTACGCATGATGAGACGGTAGAGGTCGGGTTCGTTGATGGCGATCATCGCCTGACCGTGACCGTTGGAGTCCTTGACCGTAATCTTCTTGCAGAGTTCGGTTTCGCCTTCCACCATGTCCTTCGAGTCGGTCACCTTGTCGCAGTGGGCGGCGATTGCCGCCTTGGTGTTCTTGTAGCCGAGAACCTTGCAGACATCATCGGCGACGAACCACACTTCCTTGTTCTCGTCCTGCACCATACGGATATCGGCTCCGTTGAAGATACGGTAGCGCAGCTTGAGCGCGGTCGCGGTGGTCGGGTCGAGTTCTTCGGCCTTGGGCGGTTCTTCCTGGACGGCGGGTAGGGTCTCGCCCCTGACATCGCGGTCGAAGTCGGTATCACCTTCGCCCTGGATTTCGGGGTCTTTTTCGGGGAGGAGGTCTAACGATTCGTTAGAGCTCGTCTCGGCATTTTCGGGTTCTACATCGAGGATTTTCTTGAGC
>JAILQA010000017.1 GCA_024699205.1 Treponema sp.
TTTCCTGCTCCACAAGCTCAGACCTTGTCATAATCTCAAGGCGTGCTCCGTCGTCAAACGAAATGAAATAAGATCTGAAATCTGTTTTGGTATTGTGGTAGCCGTTATTGGCTTTACCATTCAAGAAGGTCACGAAAAAGTCTTTTGCCTTTTTCAGGTCAGTTACATAAAGTGCTACATGTTCAATTTTCATAAAGTCAGTTTATCATAAAGAATAAAAAGGGTCTCCAAAGAGCCGTTCGCTTCAACCGTACTTTGTACAGTTTCCGCTCACTACACTCCCCGTTTAAAATAAAATACACATACACAATAAGGTAAGCAAACATATTGTTCCGCTTTTCGCGTCACAAAATGTTTGCATTTAACTGGTAAGCTCGCACGTAAGCACTCAGTCAGCCAACATCAATAGCCAAAAATTATAAGCCGCCAAAATGTGGTAAATGCAAACATCGTTTTATCAAAACAAATCATTTCGCTAAGTGTCGCAACAAAAACAAGCCGGCACGCAAAAGCGTTCCCCCTTTCCCCCGCCGCGGGGCATCCCCCTTTCCCCTTTCGTAAAAAACAAGGAATGGTATTAAACCGCTCTCGGGGGCAAGGTGGCACCCTTTTGCTCAACATTCCAGTTGTCCGGCTTGTTTTGCTTGCTCCATGCCTTGCAAAACCGGCGGCCAGTTCGCAACACTTTCCATCGGCTGACAGACTTATGCCTCATTCAAACCACCACAAGGGTGGTTCTCATTCGGCATGGCGGCACTCTGGTCGCGCGTCCTTGCGCTTCCCGTCGTGCCGCCTTCTTCGTTAATCTGTCATGTACCTGCCTTATATACCGAAATCCCTAAATATACTGACGCTCCGTTCAGCCAGCTTAAAAGCATGCGATGTCGTCCGCTCCGCGTCCAACAACGCTTAGTTTTACAAGCAGGCTTCACTCCGCTATCTGATAATTTCTGACGATGTGTTGTATAATAAAACCATGAGTGATGAATACGACGAAGGAATTAACGAATACAAAAACGGATACGATTTCTACAAAGATTCAGCAAAAAATCAAATCTGGCAAGTAGAAACTTACGGCAAAGAAGGTCCATATCTTTTCAGCTTTGACCAGAAAACAATCTTCGATTTCTGGACAGATTATCCTGATAAACTGACACCCGAACAAATCGAGATTTTCAAAAAAGAAAATCCAATAATGGCTGCCTTAAAACCTTAAATAAAAACTTCGGGGAGAGAGCGTGCAGCTCTATTAAGTCAGAAAACTAGCGGCTAAAAAATTTCAAAAGCATTAACAAAGTTTTAAAGTACAGTACGAAAGTACACTAATATTAATATATTTATTTTATATTATTCTTTTATATTTCTTTTTTTTATAAAAAAACTGTACTAAAGAAAATTATAATAATAAAGGCTATTCAAAATCACTGTAAGAAAATCAATGTAAATCAAAACAATCCGGTAACAAGTACAGGTTTTTGCAAAAACCTGCACTAAAATGTACTGTTTAATATAAAATCCGTACTGACTGTTTATCTTTCAGCATTAAATTAAAAATAATTCCTAAGTTTTTTGCCTGCTTTTTGGCCAAAAGTACAGATTATTTATTCTTAAAAAAAACAGGGGCACGGGGGAAAAGGGAAAACAATCTTACATGAATCAAAAAAAAATGTTAAAACATAATAATGACAAAAGGAAAAATTAAAGCCTTTCAAATATCTCATTACATTATTTTAGCTTTTACAGTATTAGTTGATATTATTAATCCAAGAATTATGAATTGGCTTTATAAAGAATACAATCTATTTGATATGTTTTTATGGAAATATGAAATGGTATCTTCTCTTTTAATTATACCTTTTTTCTTTTTTGCAATGATTATTCTTTTAATAACTAACCGCAAAAATATGAAAGGGAAGGAAATTGCACTTATCGGAATCTCACTCCCCTTAGATATCTTTATTGGGTTTTATACACTTGCTCTATATGCAGCAAGATTCTAATTTTAATAATTTTATTCCGAATAATTCGTCATAATTTCATAATTGAGTAATTCTAATTTGATATACGCTTAAAATAAGATGCACCATTTTGTTTAAGCCATTTATTCCATTTTTTATAGTCAGGGAAAATCCTTAGCACTTCATCGTAAAACTCATGAGAATGGTTCATGTGGTGGCGGTGACATAGTTCGTGAACTACTACGCTGTCTAAAACTTCCATCGGCATTAACACCAGAAGACAATTAAAATTAAGGTTTCCGTCCACGGAACAGCTTCCCCAGCGTGATTTTTGCAAACGGATAGAAATGCGGTTGTACGTAATACCGGATAATCTTGAATAATGTTCAACACGTTCTGGTATTATAGTTTTTGCTTTTTTCTTTATTTCTTTTATGTCTTGGTCTGTAAGTGGCGGCATGGAAGAAGCAAGTTCATTCTGTCTTTCAAGTTTTTCCAGCTGTTTTATAATCCAGCCTTTCTTTTCCATTACAAACTTTTGGGCAAAAGCTACAGAAGTAGTAAGTGGAACTTTGACGATAATTTTTTTATCATCAGATATATGTATGCTAATTGAACGCCGCAAGGATTTCTGGATTACAAAGTTAAGCTGCATAAATGTTTGTTTACTCAATTATTTCAACATTAAAATTATCATCAACTATAATCTTATAAAGTTTTGTTTCTAAGGCAGGTGCAGTTTCCCAGCTTCTTTTATATTCAAACTTAATAGTTGTTATACCGCTATTTAATGGAGAAATAGTAAAAGTAAAAAGGTTGGGGGCTCCGACACTTCCATTTGAGCCAAGGTATTTTTGCTTTTCATCTATACTGATTATAGAATCATCTTCAATTTCATAAATCCATGTAAACCCGGTTGTTGGATTACCTTTTAGCTCAATAACCGGTTTGTTGTTTTTAACTTCCGTAGTTTTGCATGAAGCTAATAATACAAATATTAAAGCACAAACTATAGTTGTAATCTTTTTCATCTCTTACCCCTGCACCTTATGCATCACATACCGCACTTTGCCAACTACACGGAAGTCCTCACTTTCTCCGCTTTCAGTCATTTCCTTGTAAATCTTATTGTCAGAAATAATGCGTACACAAACACTTATGCAGCTTAACTTTGTAATCCAGAAATCCTTGCGGCGTTCAATTAGC
>JAILQA010000021.1 GCA_024699205.1 Treponema sp.
CGTAGCAAAACTGTGGAACATATATAGAGACTACAAACCCGATGTATTCTTATTCTTCCACCGAAAATCCCAGTGCGATTGGGACTTTGCGCTGCATAAATGTGGATTCTACTTGTTTTCCATTTACGACAAGGGCGCAGGAATGGCCACCGTCAAACTGCATTGCTTTAGTGCAACCGAGTTTTCTAAAGATTATGGCACATTCCTCGTAATTTAACCCGTTTCTGTCTGTAGGATGAAAGAAGGGCGTTACGGTCATAAGATATAAATATCGTCCGTCATGGGAGATTCCACAACCGGAACGTGAACGTTTTCCTTTTTGAAAAGTTATAATCTGATTGTCTTCATAAATCGTAAAAAATCCGCCGACTGCATAAAGGTAATCATCAAAAGCACCTTGAGTCTGCCTGTCGATTATTCCTGCCCTAAAATGATTGTCCTCATTTTTTGAAAGAACAAAAGCACAGTACCTTTCAACTGGCGGAGTAATTTCTTCACCATTAATTTTAATAATTCCTACTGGCACATAAGTTTTGTTTGGTAGTTCAAAGGGGGTTGTGTTTATTGCAGCAACAGATTTTGTTGCTTTTGCAAAATCCTTTACCTTAAAAATTGAACCGATATTATTTTTGTGCGGTTCGATATGAACGTGCAGTTTAGGATTGTCCAAATCAATTTTTACGCAATGCCAGCTAACTCCAAGGCTGCGGATTTTATAACTGGTGATTTCGAATCCTTCCTGAAGAGGCTCCCATTCAATTACAGGCGGACACAAGCTGCTTTCGGGATAAACTTCAGGATTTGTAATATAATTTCCCTTGAGCTTGAAGGTTGTCTGACAGCTTGTAAATAAGAAAAGCCCTGCAGAAAGAATAAAAACTGATGATAATAATCTTATTTTCTTAAAAGCCTTAAACATGAAAAACCCCGCACAATTTTTGCACTTTTTACATTTTTATCTGCTGACAAATCTTTGCGCTGGTGTAACAAACCAGATTGCTTTTAGTTCTTCACTTCCTATGTTTTCAAGATAATGAGGAGCCGAAGCCGAGAAAGAAACGCTGTCACCGGCATTTAATTCATAAGTTTTGTTGTCGTAATGAAGTTTTCCTGTACCACTGATTATAATTCCAATTTCTCTACCTATATGTCCATAAGAACCACGGTGAGTATGGGAAGCAACAGGTACACTTATCATATACGATTCCAGAGAATTATCCTTATCTGAATTAGCTGCAGTTGCAAGCTCCTGTATGGTAATGTCATCTTCCATGATTGTAGCTCTTTCATCCGAGCGGATAATCTGAACTGGGCGTCCTTTTTTGTATTCTTCAAATAAAAACTCAAGATTTATGTCCAGAACATCTGCAAGTGCAAGTAAGGTATCAATTGCCGGTGAAACATGATTGCGTTCAATCTGCGAAACAAGACTTTCGCTTACTCCTGCCCGCTGTGCTACCATCTTTAAAGTATAACCTTTATGCTCACGAACCTGCCTGAGTTTTTCTCCAAAATGATAAGGCTGGCGTTTCGTTTTTTCGTCATCAGAGTTTTGCGAAACTGTCATTATTCTGCTTCTCCTTGTTTTGTTCCGTCACAAACTGAATAAAGTAATCTTCCAAAGTTTTCTTAGGCCCTTCCAGCATAAGCCTTGCTCTTGAACGCGCATTATCCCTTCTGACTGTATACATAGAATAAAAATCGCGGTAGTCCAATCCTGCATCCGCTTTTATATGACCGCCAAGAAACTTCTTAACTTCATCGCGGGCAATTGCAGGAATGCCTTTTTCTTTAAGCGAAGCCCTCAAAAACTTTATCTGTTCATAAGAAATACCGAACAAAAACTCTTCCATTGCCTGAGTTACGCCGGCATCTCCTAATTTTTGCTTAATAAAACTAATCCACTGATCATCCATCTGCATGGAAATCATAAGCAGCTCACTTGTTCCCATCATCGTTCCAAATGCCGGGGCAAGTTTACGACGGGCATTCCAAACAGACTGAAGAACTGGAGCAACGGTTTCTATTGTCTGATTACTCCAATGTTCCCAAAGCAAGAGCAAGGACAAGGCCCATTCCCTGCGGAATTCAATCGGCTGCTTTGTATCACGGATTAAATTTAAATATACATCTTCCACCAGCAGAGAGAACATCGAAGTGATTGTTTCTGCTTCAAAGGCTTTTGCTATGGAAGAATATTTTTCGCCCATGTGGGTTATGAATTTCTGAAAACTTGACAAGGTGTGAGTTTTGGCAACGAGCAGGCCTTTTCCCAGAATGGCCTTGGAAGGAAGCTGAAGTGTAGCATCTCCCAAATCCTGGTGGTCTATTAAAGAATCTATAAGGGAAGTTGGAGTCCGTTCTCCACCAATCAGCTGATGTCGTTCCAGTAATGAAGGGAAACGAGCTACAGCCTGAGCAAGTCGCTCTAAATCTTCAAGACGGTCTTTAAAATTTTCAGCCTTTTCCTTGTCGTAAGCGGCAATATCGGGGAGAATAGAATCAATTAAATCTTTCTGATGCTTTGTTAACATTTCTACCTTTTCAAACTCGTACGCCACCTGCTGCCCTGTATCAAAAAAAGTACTTATGTCAACCTGCTCAAATTCACCTAAGTTTTCCATAACGACTTAAATATAATTAAAGTAAATTTAATTATTTTAAATATTATAACGCAAATTTATCGAATTGGGTAGTAAAAGAGTCATAAAAAAAATATAAAAAAAGACTGCCCGAAAAATCAGACAGTCTCTTATACAAGTCTAAAATTAGTTGTTTAGAACTTCAGATTAGAAGAACTTAAATTCCAAACCTAAACCACCATAAAGGAAGCGGCGTCCATATTCGATTGTAGGATATGTAGCGCCTGTATCAGCTTCATAACCAGCTACATTAACAGTAATAGGTACATCTTTCTTGTTAATGTCCATGATATAGCGGGCAGAAGCAACAATACCGATATGCTTTGTGATATAGAATTTTCCGTCTACACCAACAATCCATGCAAAGGAAGTTTTAGAAGCGTCTTCAGCAGCTGCTTTGGCTTTGTCTCTAACTGCTGCAGAAACTTCACTAAAAGATGCATCCTTGTTCAAGTCCATAGAGAAATCAACACCACCACCAAAACCGATTGTAAGCTTCCACAAGTCAAGGTTCAACCAAACCATTACAGGAATATCAAGAGTCATAACTTCATAATCCTGATTTACAGTCATTTCGTTACCACTGAAAGAAACATTACTCTTGATAAGAGTTGGTTCAATCTGAACTCCAAGACCACCGAACAAAGCAAAGTTCAAATAGGCAGCAGCACCGAATTCAAAATTTGATTCAGCATTAAGTCCAGATACAGTACTTTTTGCATCTTCAGTAACATTCTGACCTGCAACAAACTTTGCGCCAGCTTCCAAAGCAAGTGCAGAAGAAGCACTTACCATAAAAATAGCCATTACAGCTACAGCAAAAATCTTTTTCATTTTAATTCTCCTATTCAAATTAAATGATAATTTACTGAAGGAATAAACTATCCCTTTTAAATAAAACAGATAAATATCACTTTTTTACACTTTCTTTCAAAAATTATTCAGCAATTTAAAGGCAGATTCCTCAAATCAC
>JAILQA010000042.1 GCA_024699205.1 Treponema sp.
AAAATCAAAAGAAACTGTTACTTTTAAAACTGACAGCGTAAGTACAACTATCACAAAGTATAACGAAGATTATCTAAAGTCAAAGCTTGTTCTAATTGCATCAGGTACAAAGAGAATGGTAAAACTCAATACTTCAAAAGAAGCCTTGCTTTCAGTTTTAGGTGCAACAAATGTTGCTTATTCAAAAGTTACTGTAGATATTTTTTCTGGCAGACATTTTAACACTGATGAAATGGAAGCAACTTACATCGGCACTTTCTCAATACCGCTTGTAAATGCAGGAGACATAAAAAAACTCACAGACGGCTATGATATTATTTCTATTGCTTCAGTCTTTAATGTAACTTCTTCTCAGTTGAACAGCAGACTTGCGCAAAATCCAACTTACTTTGCAAGAGCTTATGTTTCTTTCAATCTGGCAGACGATTCTTCGGCAGCAGTTGCTTATACAACAAAATACATCTACAGTAATGATACAATTTATACGCCGGTTGGTGATAAAGACTTGCTCGAAATTGAATCTGCTGCAAATGACGCTAAGTAACAAAGTTTTTTATTGTATTAAATATGTCAACAAACGCTAACAGACGGAATGGATTAAAATCAGTTTCTACCGCAAAACTTCTTTCATATTTTGCAATAGTTTTTGTAATGTTTTGCGGTTACCTCATTCTTCGCCATAAAAATCAAATTACCGAAGCCCGTAATCTTCCCTTTTATAATATTTCGCTGGAGCAGGTAGAAGACGGCACTTATCTGGGAAAAACTTACACAAGTTTTATGCATGTTCAGCTGGAAGTTACCGTCAAGAATCATCTTTTTCAGGATATCAAAGTGATTGAAAATAAAGGTTCGCAGGGGCAGAAAGTTGAGCCGATTTTGAAGACTATGATTGAACAGAATAAAACTGTCGTTCCTGCTATCAAAGGCGAAGAACTTGCCAGCCTCGTTTTTATTTCGTGTGTTGATACGGCCCTTCATAGTTCGCTTATTGAATGATTTTTCTAATCAATTTGTACAGACCAATTTGTGCATATTTGAAAATCCAAATCATTATGGTACAATTCAATCATAATGTCGCAATCATCCTATCAAAAACAACTGGATAATCTTCTCAATTTGCTGGAGCTCAATCAAGCCTCAGATAAAGATTCTTATATAAAACCCACTCTTCTTCTTCATGCCTGTTGTGGCCCCTGTTCTTCTTATGTTCTGGAATATCTTTCGCAGCATTTTGATATTACGGTTTTTTATTATAATCCAAATATTTATCCAGAGCAGGAATACCATCGCCGTCTTAATGAACTTAAAGCTTTTTATACAAAGTTTGCACCAGCTGCCGGTGTCAATGTAATCGAAGAAACTTATAATCCTGATGATTTTTACAAGGCTATTCAAATCCACGAGCACCCGGAACGAGCCAGTGAGCCCGAAAAAGGAGAACGATGTCGATTATGTTATAAGTTCCGCCTTGAACGTGCCTACGAATATGCAGTAGCCCATCATTATGATTATTACTGTACTACTCTTTCAATCAGCCCATTTAAAGATGCAGAAAAAATTAACACTCTTGGAAATGAAATAGTGAAAGAATATCAAAAAGCCATTGTTTCAACCTCTAAGGAATCCTCTCTGCATTGTCCACAATGGCTCCCATCAGATTTCAAAAAAAATAACGGGTTTAAACGCAGTCTTGAGCTCAGTGCTGAGTACGGCTTGTATCGTCAGCAATATTGTGGCTGTGTGTATTCATTTAATTCGAGAAAAGAATAGTTTCAAAAACCGAATATTTAAAAAAACAGAAAAACTAATATCGGTTGTGAACTTTTTCCGCAAAGCAGAGAACATCATTCAATTGCAGGATTGTTCCATCATCCAGTGTAATTTTGCCCTTCATGCGGCCAAAAACCTGATGCTGGTCACTTACGATAACCTTAAAATCCATTTTTGCAAAGCGGTCTAGAATTGGTTCAAAGGTTACTTCAAAACGTCCGTCGGAAGAAGTCATTTTCCAGATTGAATTGTATTCTGGTCCATCCATTGCTTTAGGATCCGGGTCATTTGGAATGCCAAAATCAACATCATCAAGCTTATGGGCAACTCCATCGATAATAAGAATATTTTCACTGGCGGCCGATGTATTTCCAAAGCCGTAACCGATATTAAAGCCGACTGTATGACCATCTACAACTGCATTTCCATTGCCCCAGTACCAGGTATTGTCATAAGTCCAGACTCCACGTCCCCAGTCTAAAGTGCCAAAATCATATTCAGGATTGAAAGTATAAGTTTTTCCATCATAGGTTACGCTACCGCTGGCTTTCATGCAGTTAATTTTCTGATTGTAATAAAAATGCGCGGACTTATCCCAAGGAGTAGCAATTACCATTGTATCCATATCAGGCTGCTGTAAAGTTATATCAGCGGAAAGCGGTTTACC
This sequence comes from Treponema sp., assembly GCA_024699205.1. GTDB lineage: Bacteria > Spirochaetota > Spirochaetia > Treponematales > Treponemataceae > Treponema_D. Next base: position 2,441 of record JAILQA010000042.1, read on the forward strand.
TTGGTTAAAATCGGCATAATTACATTTAATCTGTCTCTGTCCGTCGGTTTTAATAAACTGCATATCAAGTTTTTTGTCTTTGTAAACAACGTTTCCTTTATCTGAAGAAGGCGGAAGTTTTAATTTTCCCATAGGAAATACATTTAAAACGGTCTGTGTATGTTCGCTCGGATTTTCTTTGTCCAGATGGAGTAGCGATACTGATTGCAAGCCTACGTAACCGTCATCAGAAATTGTAAATGCAGCTGCAAAACTTTCGGTTCCGTCTTTTTTGCCGTCATGAATAACAATGTAATAATCCCATTCCTTAATTCTGAACTTTGCTGCTTTTATATCCTTTCTGCTGTATTCCCAGATTAATTTTCGTGCCCAGCCTGGTTCACAGATGTTTCCTTTTTTATCCAGCAGTTTTTGTGCATTAACAACTTCATGATTCCGCATTTTTTTCTCCCTTTTTTCATAATTTTCTTGATTTATTATGATATTTAAAAATTATAACACGATTATTATTTTGTTCAAAAAAAATATAGTTTTTTTAATCCACATGCTTTGATTTGTGGTATAATTTGCAATCATGGAACTTATAAA
>JAILQA010000051.1 GCA_024699205.1 Treponema sp.
AGCCAATTAACTTTACCGAATCTTGCCATTGACCAAATAGCCATAAAATTTTAATATAAAAGTATGACTAAACAGGCAGATGAAATATCCGATTTTTTGGACTCAAAAACAATTGAATCTCTTGGAAGCTTTTTGGAAAAAGATAAGGGATTTGAATCTTTTGGTGATGTGATTGCCATTGCTTTTGGAGCCGAAAAGGGTTTTTCTAAAATGAAGAAAGATGCTGTTGAAAAGCTTGTTTCAAGCTTCAAAAACAATCTTACACTTTTGATTCAGAAAACCTGGGTAGAAAAATCTGATATTGCACTTAAGGATCAGCTTCTTTATCAGTTGAATATTTTCCTTAGCAACGATTCATGGACTGATAATTATTCTCTTTTTCTTCAGCTCATTAATCAGGCAGTTTTCCTTATGTTTGGTCAGAAACCGGACACCGCATACTTTGCAGAATATACTCTCCGAATAGATCCTGAATTCGGTATTTTCTGGTGGTACATTTCAAACCTTCCTCCCAAGACTGAATGGTCAGAAGAAAAATGCCGGTTAGCAATGATGTTAGGAATGTACTTCCTGGCAAATTACTAAAACTGAATATGCAAGCCGGACAATGAGTTCCGGCTTTTTTTTTGAGGTAAATATGGACATTAAAAAAACAACCGATTCCCTGCGAACCGCCAGTCAGAAGCTCGCACTTCAGAACGCCTGCCAGAAAAACGCTGCCTTGAATGCAGTTGCAGACGCTCTTGATAAAAACCGTGCTTCTATTATTGCTGCAAACGATACAGATGTAAAAAATGCCCGTGCCGCAGGAATTTCTGATTCAATTATTGACCGACTTTTGCTTGATGACAAAAGAATCAACGGAATTATTGCAAGCCTTCGCGAAGTAATTGGTCAGACAGACCCTGTTGGCGAAGAAGTTGCCGGCTGGAAAACTCCTAATGGAATGACAATCCGCCAGGTTCGCGTGCCTCTTGGAGTTGTTGCCCTTATTTACGAAAACCGTCCTAATGTTACTGTAGATGCATTCAGCCTGGCTTATAAAAGCGGAAACGCTATTTTACTGCGCGGATCTTCTTCTTCGTATGTTTCTAATGTTGAAATTGTACGGGTTATAAAAGAGGCTCTTGCCGGTGTAGAAGGTGGTGTTCCTGAAGCAATTGAACTTGTAGAAGTCCGCGACCACGACCACAGCGATGTTGATCAGATTTTGAATGCAGTTGGAATGATTGATGTATGTCTTCCACGAGGTGGTAAAAAGCTTATTCAAAACGTTGTACAGAACGCCCGGGTTCCGGTTATTGAAACAGGCAGCGGTGTTTGTCATTTATTTATTGATGAATCTGCCGACCTTGAAATGGCATGCCGCATTGCAGAAAATGCAAAGATTCAGCGACCAAGCGTATGCAACGCAATTGAATGTATTGTTGTTCACAATGCCATTGCTGCAAAGTTCTTTCCAATGCTCGAAAAAACTTTTGCAGGCCGCGTAAAGCTGCATGCCGACGAAAGAGCCATTAAATTCTTAAATAGCGCAATCCCTGCGACAGACGAAGATTTTGGCAACGAATACCTTGACTATGAATGCTGTATAAAGGTTGTAGATTCTATTGAAGAAGCAATTGAATACATAAATACACATAATACAAAACACAGCGAAAGCATTATTTCGCAAAGCCGTGCAAACACAAGACTTTTCCAGTCTATGATTGACGCAAGCTGTGTTTATGTAAATGCAAGCACCCGCTTTACAGATGGTGGAGAATTCGGTTTTGGTGCCGAGCTTGGAATCTCTACACAAAAGCTCCACGCACGCGGCCCAATGGGAATCAAAGTGCTTACAACAACAAAATATTTAATCGACGGTGAAGGACAGATAAGATGAGTAAAATATCAGAAGCATTAAAATCAGCACGCAAAATTGTAATCAAAATTGGCAGTAATACTCTTGCAAAATCAGACGGCACAACAAACCTTGATTTTATGATGAGTTTTGCTCAACAGTGTGCTGCGCTTATTAAACAGGGAAAACAAATAATCCTGGTTTCTTCGGGGGCACAGGTTGCCGGAGTTTCTACTTTGAAGGAATGGGCCCGCAAAAAGGATGTTCATTACCGACAGGCCTTGTGTTCTATTGGACAGGTAGAACTTATGCATCAGTGGCGAAAAGCGTTCCAGTCACAGGAGCTTCATATTGGTCAGCTGCTTCTTACTAAGGATGATTTTGAAAACGAACACCGCTCTCTGAATATCCGCAATACACTTTTTACACTTATTGATGAAGGTGTAGTTCCAATCATCAATGAAAATGACAGCGTAAGCTATGACGAAATTAAAATCGGCGATAACGACAATCTGAGCGCACTTACTGCAATTTTGTGGTCGGCAGATTTGCTGATTCTTTTTGGCGATGAAAACGGCATTTTTACTGATAATCCAAAAACAAATAAAAATGCACAGTTTATTGAAACTGTTTCTTCAATTCCAGAGTTGCGCGATAAAATTAAAATTGGTGGTACAAGCTCCTTTGGTACCGGTGGCGTAGAAACAAAAATCCAGGCCGCCGAGAAAGTCACCAGGTATGGAATTGAACTGCTTTTGGCAAACGGCAAAAAAGAAAACGCCCTTGTGGGTCTTCTTGAAGAAGATTCCGCAGGAACGTTGTTTCTGGTTGAATAGATTATTTTGCCGGTTCTTTTGTTAAATCTTTAAACAGATTTATAAAGAAAAGCGAAATAATTACTCCACCTGCAATATCTGTAAACCAGTGAACTCCGCAGATAAGACGGCCTACAATTGTAACTGCCATAATCACAAGACAAATGATTTTTAGCAGCAGAACAAGCTTTGAATTTTTGAGGTAGTCGCCAATCACACCAATTGCTGTTCCAAAAATTGTAATTTATATTCTTGTGATTCTACTTTATGTGCTTTTTGAAAAGGTTCCGTTTAACTACCGACCGGTAGTTTTGGATCCTGCAGAAGGGCTTGAGCCGTCATACCCTTCAACACATACAATGATTATTCTTACAATTTTTGGA
>JAILQA010000053.1 GCA_024699205.1 Treponema sp.
TACATTTCCCCTATAAGAATAAATAATTATATCCTAATAAAAAAAAATTATCTATATATTTATTCTCCTGAAATCATTGAGAATAAACTGGCAAAATGATATAGTCTAATTCCTATGGCACTTGATTTAGAGACTTTGAAAAATGAACTTAACCCGGAACAATTCAGAGCGGTAACTACAACGGACGGCGCAATCCTCATTATTGCTGGAGCCGGCAGCGGAAAAACCCGTGTAATCACCTTTAGAATTGCCCATATGCTGGATAAGGGGATTCCTCAAAGTCAGATTCTTGCCCTCACCTTTACAAATAAAGCCGCTAAAGAAATGGAAACTCGAATTAAGGAGCTTACCCAGAGAAAACTCCAGAATCTTACAGTTTCTACCTTCCATGCTTTTGGTGTTCAGGTGCTGCGTGCCAATATAGAAAAACTTGGCTGGAGGGAAAACTTTTCAATTTATGATGAAACCGACCGTGTTGCACTTATAAAAGAATGTGGTCAGGAATTAAAGTTTTCTCCCGAAGCGATGGATATTTACAAAATCGGAAACATTATTTCAAACATAAAAACTGGTCGTAAGGATTGGGATTCTACAAATCAGATGTACCGTCCCCTTTATGAATGTTATCAGGAAGGCTTAAAGCTTTACAATGCCGTTGATTTTGACGATTTAATCATTTTGCCAATAAAACTTTTTAAGGAAAATCCTGAAGTTCTAGCCCGTTACCGCGACCGTTACAAATATATTATGGTTGATGAGTTTCAGGATACCAGCCACCAGCAGTATGAATTGATGCATCTTCTGGCAGATAAAAATGTTGCTGTTGTTGGAGATGATGACCAGAGTATTTACAGCTGGCGTGGTGCCGACTATCAGAATATTGTAAACTTTGAAAAGGATTTTGATGTTCAGGAAATCCGTCTGGAGCAAAATTACCGTTCTACAGAAACTATTCTTGAAGCAGCAAACGGAGTAATTTCCCACAATACAAACCGCAAGGATAAAAAACTCTGGAGTGGAAATGGTGGCGGAAAACCTATAGAAATCTTTATGCCCGAAAACGAAACCGACGAGGCTGAGTTTATTGCAGAAAGTATTCTGGGAATTGCAATCGAAGAAAAACGCAAATACGACGATTTTGGTGTTCTTATGAGGGCTAATACCCAGAGCCGCTTTATAGAAGAAGCATTTTTAATGAACAACATTCCTTACACTATGAGCGGCGGAACTTCCTTTTTTGAGCGTAAGGAAATAAAGGATATAATCAGTTATCTGCGCGTAATTTCCAATCATGATGATGATATAAATCTTTTGCGAATTATCAATACTCCCCGCAGAGGACTTGGACGGGCTGCAATTCAAACTATGAACGATGCAGCTGAAGAAAACGGCTGCACTCTCTGGGAAGCAATTCATTTTCTGCTTGAATCCCCTACTTCTAAAGCCAGTGATAATTTAAAGGATGATTTGCAGTCCTTTGTAAGCATTATCGAAGAAAACAGAACCAAACTTTTAAGCGGTAGAAACCTTGCTCAGAAAATCAGGCAGTTTGTTGATGACATCGGCTATAAAGACCATTTAATCACAGAGTTTTCAAAAAGTGAAAAAGCTGCACGCTTTAAGATGAAGAATATTGAAAGCCTCATTAATTCCATTGAGATTTGGGAAAATGATCCTGACAATATGAATCCTAATCTTTTTAATTATTTAAACCGCATTACAATTGCAGAACGTGACAACGGCAACGAAGAAGAAAACAAAGGAAAGGTCAATCTTATGACAATTCATGCTTCAAAGGGACTGGAGTTTCCTGTAGTTTTTATTGCAGGTGCAGAAGAAGGTTTAATTCCTCATGCGCGTTCTGTAGAAGAAAATGACGGTAATGTTGAAGAAGAGCGACGGCTTTTTTATGTTGCGATTACACGGGCTCGTGACAAACTGATTATTTCTGCCTGCCGCAAGCGCCGTCACATGCAGATGGTTGCCGAAACCGAACCAAGCCGTTTTCTGGACGAAATACCAGCAAATCTTGTGGAATATCATGAACCAAAGGAAATCACCCCGGAAGAAACTCATGATATGCTTTCAGACTTGCTGTCTAATTTAAAGGCTAAGTTGTAAAAGCTCAGTGACAAAATGTTTAATTAGAAAGAAATACCAAACATTAAATCAACCATGTGACCTTCTTTCATATTATACTTATACATGGCACCAAAATCTAAATATCCGTATGAAAAATCTAAGCCTATCTGTGGAACAGCTACAAAGGTTGGAGATTTATCGGCAGCATAACCTTGAGCATAATATGAATAATCTTGTGATGTATATTTTGGTCTGGCGTAAATATCTCCATGATAGTTTGTAAAGGTTATATCCACACCACAGCCAGCGAGTAACCAGGCATGTTCCATTAATTTTATGGTTGCACCAACATTTAAGTTTAGAACATCACGATTGTAGAGTCCATCCGGTCTAAAAATATAATTATTTGCATCACTTAAATCTTTTGGAACAAATGAACTGAATGCATGTCTTTTGATATATCCGCTTTCTGTTTGATCAAAATCAGTAAAATACATTCCCGTGCTGAAATACAGTCCGAGAGGATTTCCAAGAGACATAACGTAAGCACCGCCACCACCAATTGGATTTACACTCAAGGCAATTGCCAGTTTAGAAGCTTCTGATTTATTGGCTGCAGCATTATCAGTAGAATTATCATTAAAATTGATATTTGATTTATTATTATAAACGAAATATTCTTCATTTCCTAAGAAGACT
>JAILQA010000067.1 GCA_024699205.1 Treponema sp.
TGCAATAAGCGAGAACTTTCTGGAAGGCTTTTTCAAGGAGCAGAGAGCGGAGGTAACTGCAATGAGTTTGACAGAGTTCGACCAGGAAAACTATGACAAGAACCGTCGCCGTGAAGGTTTTGAAGAAGGCGAACATTCAAAAACCATTGAAGTCGCAAAAAATCTCATAAAAATGAAACTTGGAACATACGAACAAATAGCACAGGCAGAAGGTATTACAGTTGAAGAAGTAAAAAGGATTGCTGAAGAAATCAACAATTCATAACATTCAGACAATTTTACTAAACAAATTGTAAGAAAAATTCTCCCAAAACCGTCATTTTTTCCAAACTGATTTTATAGTATTTAATATACAAACTATTAAATCAGGAGAAAACTTATGCAAAACAAATGTGTAAAAAAAACAGATCGAGGAACAACTATAATTTTTGTTGAAAAAGAAAGAATGTTGAAGAGATATGTTTACATTTGCGGTGAATTATTAGTAACTTCTCCTATTATAGAAATGACTTGCCTGGATAATAACGGAGACAAAATCTCTGTTGTTATCCCAAGAGATTGCACTGCTACTGTTTTAGTTAAAAAGAATGAACAAATTATTTTTTCATTTAATAACCGCATAGATTTTAAAATCTTTCTAAACCAAAATATCCACCGAGAAGAACTTCAGGAGATTTTCTTTCTGTGGATATTCCGATTTTTTCTTGCTGATAAAAAATATAGGGAACTTAAATATGCAGAAGGCAAAAAGCTGGCTCTAGAAGACACAAGAAATGTAATTGAAGAAAGATTTAATTTAAAACTAAACGATAACATAAAAAACATCATTACAGTTCTGGATCCGCTTAGAGACGGTTTTAGAGGTTATTTAAAAGATCTAGAACCCCCTTCTACAAACTGAAACTTTCTTTCAACCTTTCTACCAGAGCCGTGCTAAGGCGGCAGATAACTTCAGTTCTGGCATTGCATAATTTCGCAAACATTTTCTGTGGGATATGATTTTTTGTATTTTCTGTGATTTGGAAAAGATACAGAATAATATCTTTTTGAGGTTTTAAGAAATTATATTTTGAAATAGTCTGTTCAATTTTTTCCTTAGGCAAAGACAATAAATAATCTATGACTTTTGAAGTATAAGCAATCGATTTGTTTGCCTGACCGGCTTTTGTTTCATTATAAATGTTATCGATTTCAGAAAACAATTTATCAACAACTTCATCTTCCTGCTGATTGTTACCATCTGATTTGTCATTACTTGCAATGGTATCTCCAAATGTCTGCTTTTCATCATCTTTTAAAGGTGCATCAAGACTTTTTACCGATACATTTTTTGAATTAATCCCCACAATACCGTGCTTTATATTATTTTTCTTATATAAATCAGCGGCCTTAAAAACATTATTTTTAAAAGAAGAAGTAAAATATTTAATAAAACTACCTTTCTCAGATTTAAAGTTCAGCATTACACTTTCATAAGTTTCCATAAAGCACAAGCCAAAATCTATTTCTTCTTTTAATTCATTAAGTTGATTATAATTATTTACGTTTAATACTGTTCTAATCACATTTGAAAAAATATTCTGTAAAAGCTTTAAGTTCAAAAGATGTGATTGTATCTTTAAATCATACGCAGCAATTTTTGTAGAGCCTTTTGGAAAAGCCGCTCTCTGCTGGTAAAGCATTTCAATTTTAGCTTCAAGCTGCTTACCAGCTTCATTTTCACGAGAATAGTCTGTTTTTGTCTGTTCTGTTTCGGACATTTTTACCTTTTAATATTGGCTTAGATTTTTAAGTATTTCTTAACCTTTGCAATTGCCTCTTCCGGCGAAGAAGCCTTAATCTGACTTGTCAATTTTGTAAGATAATATAAAGATGTTACATCACAAACTTTGGAAACCTCCTGATTTGGAACGCTTTTTCCTTCGTCATTTAGTGTAAAAATTGTTTTTCCATAAACAATTGCTTCTACATTGCAGTCATAAAAAAGTTCTGCAAAGTTCAGAACATTATTGATTATTAATGTATTTGTTTTTGCCCCGAAAGTTATATCTGCATATATCTCGCAATTTTTTTCCAGACATTTATAAAGTTCTTCAAAGCGATTACCAAAAATATCTGCTGATTCAGTAAAGTTAGTCTGAACAGTCGTATATTCAATTTTTGCATCAAAAACTTTTCCAATATTTTCTATTTCATCTTTAAACAGCTGTTCATTTTTCTTACAACGGCTTTCAAGCTCACCATTCATTTTTTCATCAGTCAATTCTATAAAACAAACCTTTACTTCATCCTCATTGCAAAGATAATCCGCAATATATGCATTAATCGGAAAATAGATTTTTGGAAAATCATCCAGATTCTTTTCTTTGATGATTTCTTCCGAAAGATTATATAAAGCCTTAAGCTCAGGCTGCATCGGAACAGGCATATAAATTATTTTCTTCAAATTATCGTCCTTCTTTTTTCTATATTAATACTATAAACCACGTCCCCATTAATTGACAGTTTTTCTAGCATTTTTTATTGCTTTGCAGAAATTGATGATGTATCATTAACAAAATGCAATTAAAAATTATAATTCATTTACAAGAACCTTTAACACTTCCTCTCTCCTATCATCACACTCTACAGGCAATCATTTATAATTTAATGGGAGATGCTTATGGTTCTTCAGCATTACACGACGGCGGAAAATCCTATGGCAACCGTCAATACAAATTGTTCACATTCAGCCTGCTTGAAGGAAAAACCGAAATAACAGGCAAACAAATCACCTTTATAGATTCCGTAAGTTTTGAAGTACGATGCATTGATGAAAACATAATAAAATGTATAGAAGATAATGTCTTAAAAAACGGTATTCA
>JAILQA010000099.1 GCA_024699205.1 Treponema sp.
TAAAAGATTCTTCGGAATCATAAGTCCAATATATTCCTTTATCTTTGTACTTTTCCCTAAATGCTTGAACTTGCTGATATTGCACATTATCATATCCAGGTTTTATAGGTTTTTCACAAAAATATAGAAAAACTTGTTTTCGATAATTTAGCATTATTTCTATTTCTTCTTCTGAACCTGATTTATACTCATCGTTTGTATTGAGATTCCTAAAGAGTTTGAAAACTGTTGATTAAAATTTGATACAACCTCATTAATTAAATTGATTTCTTCTTCAATATCACCAGGACAAGAAATAAGTAAATCATATTGAGTAATATTTTTAGGCATCTTTCCTTACTCCACCTTCCACACTGTCTCATCGCCACAGATATTCCGGATTTTTAGTCGCAAAGGTAGCTTTTCGCTTCTGATTGCGCCGTCCCAGAAATCTTTTGTTTTTATGCCATTCTTTATTACAAAGCCAAGTTTATCTATTTTGATTTCAGAATCGCTTTTCCAATCTCCTTCTGCATTGGTACAATCAACAGAAATCCATTCTATGAGTTCCATGCCTTCTTCTGATATGACAATCGGTTTAAATTTTTTACCTTTTGAATTGAGTTCACATTTTTGATTATAGTCGTTTATGTGGCGAAAAACGCGGTCACTCATAAATGATTTTATAGTTACTTTGTATTCTGGGATAAGTTCTTCCTGAACTTCGCTCACTTCAAAATCAACAGAATCTTCAATTACAATCTCATCAAGCAGTTGCTTTAAATCTCGAAATTCAATTTTTGCTAGAGTTGACTTATCTGCTTTTACAAAATCTTCAAGTTCTGTAATGTCCGCCACATCAACATAATAAATTATGACACGACTTGGAGTAAAAGGAAGATTCCCAAGATGCTCATGCAGAATACGGCTCATAAAAGGCTTGTCCAAAATCTTGCATTCACTGTTTTTTAAGTCAGGAAGATACACTGGAACAGTACCGTCCTTTATGCTTTCTATACAGCCCGCCCAAAAATCAGAAAGTCCTTCCATTTTTCCAAGTCCAGGCACAAGAGACTTTAGTTTTTCCATTGTCTGAACAGGATTACGGAACAGGGAAACGCCGTCTTTTATTTCCAAAACTGAGAAATCCACGTCACCCCGAACATGATTCGGGGTCTCTTTTTGAGCAATCAAGCGGTCGCGCACGGTCTGGATAGAATTGATGCCTACATCGCAGTGAATGAAACGGCGGTTAAGCTTGTTTGCCACGGCCGCCGTTACACCAGAACCGCCGAAGAAATCTGCAACGAGCATGCTTTCATTTGATGAGGCTTTGATGATTCGTTCAAGCAATGCTTCGGGTTTTTGTGTAGAATAATCTATACGCTCATCTGCCTGAGAATTAACAGCATTAATATCAGTCCACAATGCTTGGCAAGGCATTCCTTTTAATTCATCAAGATAAACTTTTGTTCTTATTCCACCATTTTTAGTTCTGTATAAACGCCCTTCGTCATCCATTTTTTTCAATGTTTCATAAGGATATCGCCAAAGAGTCCTAAAACCTTCATATTCATAATCATATCCACCACCTTGAAGTCCCTTTGCAGTTGGATTTCCACTATCCCATAGTCGTCCGTCGGGATCTTTATATTTAAAACGGGCAATATACTTTTCATCATATTCTTGAAAAATTGTATTAAAGATTGCAGAATCAGATTTTGTGTAGAAATAAATCATATCGTAGTTATTTCCAAAAAAGCCTGAATCGCTATGTGCTGTTGCTCTTTTCCAGATAATCTCGCTTCTAAAATTATCCTCCCCGAAAATCTCATCCATTAAAATCTTTACATAGTGCCCGATATGATAATCCAGATGAACATAAATACTGGCCGTTTCGCTCATCACACTTTTTATGGCGCAGAGATTTTCATACATCCAGTTCAGATATTTTTCCTTATCCCAAACATCGCCGTACATTTTTTCTTCAAAACTTTTCAAATCTTCAATATCAAGTTCTTCTTCTGCCTGCTTCAAAGCCTTTGCCACTTTGGGATTCTGACGGATGTAAACGGTCTTGGAATAATCTGCACCGCTCGCAAAGGGCGGGTCAATGTAAACTAAATCAACAAGAATGCCTTTTTCTTTTAGATAAGCGCACGCAGAGACACATTCCCCACGGATCACAAGATTTTGCTTTGCTTTCTCAGCATCTCCGACAGTTTCGACAGTCTGCATTTCATACAAAGGCATACCACGCACAAGTTTGCCCTTTATGTCGTAGTTTCCCTTGTAACGGAGAGTGCGAGTAAAATTATCAAGAAGTGCCTGCCCTTCTATCGGCTCCGGGGTGTATGGAATGTATTTAATTGGCATTTGAGGACTCCTTTGCATCAGTGTTTTTTACAGTTATTAACATCCGAATAAAAATTCCTGTTTGATATAAAAGGAATTCTAAATATCTTGCATCAACTTTATCATTATGTTTTGCAATTTTGTTATTTAAAGTGTCATATTTTGACAGTAAATCTTTTATCGATCCTGCTAATTCTGGCTCTGCATTATGAGCCCCTAGAAACTTAAAGACTTCATTTATATTGTTCGCCAAATTCTTTTTATTACCAAGAAATTCCTGGAAAAAAGATTCCAATGTTTTTCTTAGATTGTCAGCAACATCTCGGATATAAATACCATCTGAATATTGTTTTAAAGCAATTACATAAGTTTTCTGTGTTTGAGGATAATCTTTTAGCCATTCTAAAGGTTCTGAAACTAAA
>JAILQA010000127.1 GCA_024699205.1 Treponema sp.
TGTATCACCGTAAACATTTTTAAGACTGAGTAAATTGCTTTGTTCAGGCAGTACAAAAGTTTCACCGTTCGGACTAAAAACAGCAGAAAGATTATTGTAAGTATACAAACTGAAGATTTTCAAATTATTGTAATTGGAATCCCACAATTTAGCTTTTTTATCTTTGCCGGAAGTCAGTATATATCCATTTGCTCTGTTCACATCAACAGAATAGATTTGTTTCTTATGGCCTTCCTTTTTTGAAGACATAAAGGCACCGGTAAGAATCAATCTGAAACAGTTATAAAGATTCTTTCCATCAAGTGGAACAGCAAGAGAATAACTGTCATTCAATAATTTTGCCGTCACTACTGATTCATTTCCTTTGATACGCGTTACTTCTTCATAATTTTTTGTATAACAAATCGTAACACAATTATCTTCTGTAACTACGACAAAATATTTTCCATCAACACTGAACGAAAGATTTAATATTTTTGAATCAAAATTAGAACATACATGAACGGGACTATTTGTCTGAGAATCCCATACAACAAGAAGATCATTCCATGAAGTAAAATAAACACTGCCGTCTGGAGCCCATTCGCAAATTGTAATAGGCTTTTCTGATTGTGCAATCAAGGAACTTGGAACTTTTTTGTAAATTGTATTAGCTCCTGCTCCAAAACAGAAAGAAATCGAGGAAAAAATCAGAATAACAAAAAATGTAAACAGCTTTTTGTTTAAAAAATTCATCTGTTTATTATCGTCAGATATGGCATTAAATATGAATTAATAATGCAAACTGGCCTCCCGGTTCCACCGTGCCATTATTGGCGGACAAATTCTGCCCCCCGCTCCGTTTTAACTTCAATAGACATAACTTTTAAATACAAATCTGCAAAACCGTTTGTTTCTTTTATGTAAGGTTTTCCTGTCACTCTAATCCATTCATTTTCTTCAGGATACTTTCCCGAATAATCAAGTAAAAAACCACCCCAGCCGTCATTTCCGCAACAGCCTGGTCCAAGTCTGTAAACAGCAGGAACTTTAGAGTCATCAAAATATGAAACAAAATAGGTGAACATTCCTTCAACTACAATTGTTTTTTTTGCATAGGATTCAAAATTAAAATATATGTCGTTTATCTGAGTAATAAATAAATTTTCTTTGATTTCAAGAATATCGCCTTCAGGAATAACTATAGGCTCAGGTTCAACAATTTCTTCTTCGCGGACAGGTTCGGGCTCATACTCCCCGGATTCTATTTTCTGAATTAAATCAAAAAATTCATCATCGTCATAAATTACAGCAGGATTGGAATCATTATTTGCTGTGAAATCTGTACTTTGATTTTGCTCCAAACTTTCAGTTACTGTAGAATCTTTTTTTTGCAAACTCACCGAATAGCCTTTCTGCCGTGAAGAACAGGAGACTCCAAAAAGTACAATCATTATATCCGCTGCTAAAAGCAATAAACGAAAACTACCGATCCGTCTGGTAATCTGCATTTTATTTACGTCCTTTTATTTTTGAGTAAATTGTCAGTATCGTAAATACAATAAAATCACAGCAGACTATACTTGCCCCGGTAGGAAAAGCCAGCTGATAAGATAAAACCAAACCGCACCACAAGCAAATCACACTGATTATAGAACTTACGATTACGACGCTTTTGAACTTTTTGCAAATCCTCATTGCACTTAAAGCAGGAATTACAATCAAACTGGAAATCAAAAGAGAACCAATCATGCGCATTCCTATTACAATTACAAGGGAAGTAAGAATTGCAATCAGAAGATTGTAAACATTAGTTCGAGTTCCCGTCGCACTTGCAAAAGTTTCATCAAAGGTCACTGCAAATATGCGATTATAAAAGTAAATGAATAAAAATACAACAATTACAGCAATCACAATACTGAGAGTAACATCTGCACGACTCATACTCAAAATACTGCCGAAAAGATAATTACAAACATCCGTATTCATGCCGGTAGTTACAGAAATTACCATTACACCAACAGCAAGCGCAAAAGTAGAAATAAGGGCTGTTGCCGCATCTCCTTTAATTTTACTTGATGATTTTATTCTCAAAAGAAGAACTGAAGATAGCGTTACAATAGGAATACACATTGCAAGCGGAGATACATTAAAAACTTTAGCAAGAGCCAGTGCGCCAAAACCTACGTGGCTTAATCCGTCACCAATCATTGAATAGCGCTTTAGTACAAGTGATACGCCAAGAAGCGATGAACAAAGAGCGATTAAGGTTCCTACAACAAAAGCTCTCACCATAAAGGGATAAGAAAACATTTCTGCAAAATACTGAATCATTTCTTTTCCCCCTGTGAAAAAAAGCTTTTTCCAATATCCGTAGCAGCATAATCCTGAGTAGTACCAAAGAATAACTGCTGGGTTTCCAGATGCAATATATGTTTGGAATATTTTTTTGCACACTCAACATCGTGGCTTACCATAATTACAGTAATATTATCACTTTCGTTCAGCTGTTTTATAAGCGCATACAATTCATTTGTTGCAACCGGATCAAGTCCGCTGGCAGGTTCATCCAAAATCAAAAGCTTTTTTGTAGCGCACAAGGCTCTTGCCAGCAAAACCCGCTGCTGCTGACCGCCGGACAATTCTCTAAAACTATTGTTTTTCATCTGATAAATACCAAGTTTTTTGAGATTGTCCTCTGCAAGCTGCTTATGGGATTTATTGAAAAAAGGAAAAAGCCCCAGATTATTATTTGAACCAGAAAGAACAACCTCCCAGACACTAGCTGGAAAATCTTTTTTTACCGACTGCTGCTGGGGTAAATAGCCAATATATTTTGAAGAAAAACCTTCCATATATTCAATTTTTCCGGCAACAGGTTTTATAAGCTTAAGCAGCCCTTTTATAAGCGTACTTTTGCCAGCCCCGTTCTCTCCAAGGACACAAATATAGTCACCTTCTTCTACAGTGAAATTAACATTTTCCAGAGCAATCCGTCCTTCATAAGCAAAAGACAGATTTTCGCATTTCAATAAATCCATTTAATCTCCATATATTTATTTGAGATATTTATTTGAGAGCTTCCCTTAAAACAATAACATTTCGTTTCATAAGGGAAATATAAGTCTCTCCTTTCTTTATATCATCAGCAGATACAGTATGACATGAATGAAACTCCAGTTTTTTTGCACCAGTCGCTTCACAAATTGTATCTGCAATCTTTCCATTAGAAAACTCAATTGTAAATACAACTGGGATTTTTTCTTCTTTAACTTTATTGATTAAAAACTTGATTGTTGAAGCACTTGCCTCTACATCAGTAGCACAGCCAGGGAAAGCAGCATAATATTCAAGCCCATACAAATCAGCAAAATATCTTAACGGGAATCTGTCGCCAAAAACAAAAATCTTTCGATTTGCATTTTTTACAACCTCTTCAAAAGATTTATGAAGAGCAAGTAATTCATCAATATATTTTGCGGCATTTTTCTTATAGTAATCAGCATTTGCTGCATCAAGTTTACAAAGTTCATCACAAATTGCAGATACAATTTTTACTGCATTAAGAGGACTGGTCCATACATGTTCGTCAAGTTCAACCTCTTCGCCATCGTGATGATGTTCATGCTTTTCACCTTCGTCATCGTGATGGTGATGTTCATGCTCTTCACCTTCTTCATCATGATGGTGATGTTCGTGTTCTTCTTCCTCACCTTCTTCATGATGGTGCTCGTGAGTCATTCCTTCAACAACTTCTTCCTCTACAGTATCTACAAGTTCCAGAAATGCAATTGTTTTAGGAGCCTTGGATCCCATATTTTTAAGCAGAGATTCAGCCCAGGCATCATTTTCTGCACCTGTATAAATAAATAAATCCGCCTTGTGGATTTTTTTCATATCTTTTGGAGTTGGTTCGTAACTGTGACTTTCAGCACCTGGCTTTAAAAGCATAGTTATATCAGCCTTATCACCTGCAACTGCACGTGTAAAATCAAACTGTGGAAACATTGTAGTAACTATTGTAAGTTTTTTCTGAGAAAATCCCGGAAAAAGGATAAAGCCCAGCAGCAAACTCATACACAACAATTTATTTTTCATTTTTTATTCATCTCCTTTCTGGCATTCCGCACAAACGCCGTAAAAAACAGTTCTGAACGGATTTACTAAAAATCCGTGCTCAGATTCTAAGTGTTGGTTTATATCATCAAGTTCTTCGCAGTGCAGATGAATTAATTTTCCGCACTGTTCGCAACGGCAATGATAACAACGTTCTTTTTGATGATCACCTTCTTTTATAAGCTCAAAGCAGGCAGACGCATTCTCGCCCACAAAGTATTTATTTACAATACCCTTATCTACAAGACGCTCGAGATGTCTGTAAACTGTGGCTTTTCCCATTCCGTATTTTTTTAAGCCGTCTGTAACATCTATGGCCGTTACATGTTCAGAAAGCCCTTGGCCTTTTGCGGTTTTGAGAAAATCGAGAATTAAATCCTGTTGTTTTGTCTTATATTCCATAATCTAAAAATGCCTCCATGCAAAATTGAGACTAAGTTTCATTTTTATATCAAAATGAAGTAGAAAAGTCAAGAAGAATAAAAAAAAACACCTGAAATACACAAGTTACGGAAATAACACAAACTGCCTGTGACTTCAGGTGTTTTTAATCTGTTGAATTATTCAGAAATATCTAAAATAAATTAGAAATCTTTTTTTTTAATTATTTTGGATCAATTACTTTTTCTATAATCTTCTCTGGAGCTGGCGTAACAGGAACTGGCACAGGATCTTTTACAGGAACTGGTTCAGGTATATTTTCCTTTTCAACTTCTGCCTCTTTGATTACTTCGGTTTCGATTGATTCTTCAGCCTCTGTTTCTTCAGTCTCATAGGCCTTATTTTCTATTGCAACCAGATAAGCCACCCCCTTTGAATTATTAAGATTCTTAATGTTATTCAAAAGTTCTTTTCGTACGACATCATCTTTTATTGTCTTTAATTTTGCAAGAACCTGAAGTGTCTTTAAATCATCCCGCTGAGTTTCCATATTTGAAGCTTTTACATAACAAGTTTTTACAACAAAAGCCACCGGATCATAATAGTTTATCCTTTTGAAAGAAGCGGCCTGACTTGTAATATTTGTAGCTATCGGATAATAGATTTTGTCTGCATCATAAGTGATAAAAGTTCCTGTTGCCAGAGATGAATCCATAACATCAGCTAAGTCTGGGGAACGATAAATTGCCGATTCCTTGGTGATTACAGCAAAATCATCCTGAATAGAAATACGGTCGCTTACAACATAATAAGGTTTATCATTATACAAAACATGGTAAACATGGCAGTCAGACTTTTTTCCGTTTACAGTACGTTTTGCATCTTTTTCATCACGTACAGTTTTTCCATTAACAACTTTTGTTATAACTTCAAGTTCTGCACCTGCAAAAAGAGAAGCACTCCATACTAATTCACCGTCTGCATTTTCTGTATAGAGAGAACCTTCCGGCTGAAACATATATGCCTTTTCATTCTGTGCAAAAAGACAGCAGACAGCTGCAAATAATATTAAACTTAATAATGTTTTTTTCATAATTTCCTCCGACTTATTCTTCAATCATTTCATCACGGACAATATTGACCATAGCAGTAACTTCAGGACTAAGGGTAAGCAATTCTGTATTTTCTAAAAGTTCCTGCTTAATTACTTCATTTTCAGTTGAAGCAATTTTTGTAAGGATTCTTTTTGCAATTACATCGTCAGATTGTGAGGAAAGATTTTCAGATTTTACATAAACGTTTCTGAAATTGCGCTTCTCTGTGTGATAGGAGATTTTTGAAAACTTTACACCAAGTTCTGAATCTTCTTCTTCGCCAGAAAAAGCAACAATTGTTCCTAAAGCAACAATGTCGCTTGTTGCACCTGTTATATCAGCAAGAGAATAAATAATAACATTTTCTTTTGTTACTAAACGTGGAA
>JAILQA010000173.1 GCA_024699205.1 Treponema sp.
ATAGTCCAGATCTTCCAGCGCATCTTTCTGGCTTATCACAGAATCATAAGCCGGAGACACAGGAGCCCCGTGCATTTTATAAACCGTACTATCCCAATACTGCCAGAAAAACGCAAAGAAAATAACCGCCAGCCAGAAAAATGCGCCCACCACAGAAACTGTTATCTTTTTCCAGCGCTTACTCTTACCGCAGCAATAAATCACGTCAGCCACCAACGCCGCAATCACCAGCACCGCACATATCCAGCGTGGCACGTTTACAATAAAAAAATCAAGCGGAATTAATAATCCACAAAGTAAATTAGTCAAAATTACAGGAATAATAAAATTCTTTGTAGTAATATTTTTATTCATAAAGTGATTATAATATTTTTTTTTATTTAATTATACAGTTTTTTAATTTTGCCTTCTGATATATTGTATGTTATAATTTTATAAATAAATTATTGAAAAAAGGAGTTTTAAAATGAAGAAAACATTTACAAGATTCTTAACTGCATTAATTATCTGTATAGCAGTTCTTAACAGCTGTAATCACGATGCAAAAATTAATAACCCTCCTGAAACACAAACATCGGCTCCTGATTCTACTATACCAAATGATTCAGGAACAACAACTAATCCTGTAAACAAACCTACTCCTCCAGTTGCACAAATTCATGCCAAAACATTTAAAGGTCAGGTTTATTATCTTGAAGAAAAAGCCGGCAGATCTGTTTCAGCAGGTCGAAGCGCAGGCAATGAAAGTGGTATTGACACTACAAAAGACCGTATAGAATTTGGTAACAACGAAGCTACTGACGATTGTGTAATTTATCTTGACCAAAAAGAATTCTCTGGTACCTATACAGTAGATTTAGAATCAAATGAAATAACAATTGAAAATGCACAGTCAACAGATGGCTCAACATTGGAAGGAACCCTATCCTTTTCTGATGATGCAAAAACCGTAGAATTAGAGGCTACCGAAACAGATGCAGGTGGTAATACAACAGAAATTGTAAAAACCGGTGTCGTAAAATGGGATTGGACAGAAATGGGGAACTGGAAAAATGAAACTGTTCCTTTCAGAAATCACTATAAAAATCTAGGCGGATTTTATGTAAATGAAACACTCCCTGTTCAATTATGGCGCGGACAAATTGATTTTACTTATTCAGCTTATACAAAAGGAATTCAGATTCCTTCATCAACTTTTGAAAATTTAAAGGCTGGTGATTGCATAGGATTTTACTACCCTATTAATGGAAATAAATTAAGCGTATATTTGGAAGGAATTTCTGATGAAGAGAAAAACTGGACTTTAAAGAATTATAACTATGATTATTTCATCTATACTCTATCACAGGAAAGTCTGGACTATATAAATTCAAATGATGGTTTAGACCTGTATGGAGACGGAAATGTACTGGAAGGAATTCTTTTGGGTTCCGAAACTGCTATAAAAGCAGCTGCATTTGAATTTTTCAGTAAGCAATATCATGCTATTGCTGTAAGAGAAGATTACCACATGGAAGTTTCAATATATAATGACAATGCTCACAACAACAGAACTATAAGCTTCTATCTGATAAAAGGAGTACCACCTATAGGAAGTTATCATGGCACTGCAACAGATAGCAACGGTATATCCTATTATTCACCAGACAAAAACATTTATAGGGAATATTGTGGAAAGACAAGCCTAGACGATACTAACAATCAGATTACTTTGAAAATGGATGAATATGATTTTGAAATTACTGATTCAGATGATTATGATATTTTCGTTAAGGTAGATGAGGAAAAAAGCTTCAAAATAAAAAGATCAGTTTCAAAAACACATAATATGACATTCACACTTGTAAAGGAATCGGAGTCTGATTATAAACTTTATTTTTTTGACTATCCTCAAGACATCGGCGAATGGCTTAATACTTTTGACGAAGTAAACAATAACTATGGATTTTCACTTGATTTGAAACCATTTGAAATATGGACTGATGAAAATTTAATATGTTCCTTTACAGACTTAAACACAACAGGTTCATGGAAAACTGAAAATGTTATAAATCCTTCAACTAGTGAAAATGGAAACCTTTTTGTTTGGGAAGGAAATCTGGATTTTACTGATTCAAAATTTTCAAAGGGTTTTTAAAATTTCAAAAGAAAAGTTTGCTTCTGTAACAGAAGGCGATGCTATATATCTTGTTTTTCCGCATCCAGGAGAAATACTTTCAACAACAACGAATGTAAAACCTTATTATGAAATCTTTAATAGTATGTCCTCCCAGATTTTGTTAGACGAAGACAACAGTAATTACAATGCTCAAAGATGTATATTAAGTGCAGCAGGAGTAGATTTTGTAAAAGCCAACGGGCTTGAAATATTTGCTGATTGTAATAAATTGGTAAAGGTTTTAATCGGATCTGCTACAATTTGTGATTATTACCTTTATGAACTTAATAATCTTGACTAATAAAATCTGCTTCTTACTAAAACACAGTTAATTTTCTGGGGGATTTTCTATAATTGAAACTCCCCCCTTTTTTCTATATAATACTCTCATTATGGCAAAGATTCAGATGAAAAATGCGATCGCCGAACTTGATGGCGATGAAATGACAAGAGTTTTGTGGAAGGTTATAAAGGACGAACTCCTTTTGCCTTATATTGACTTAAAAACCGAATACTACGACCTTGGACTTAAGAGCCGCGACGACTCTGATGACAAGATTACATACGAAGCAGCTGCAGCTATCAAACGTCTTCATGTTGGTGTAAAGTGTGCTACAATCACTTCTAACCAGGCACGCGTAGAAGAATATCACCTTAAGCAGCTTACTCCTAGCCCAAACGGAATTATCCGTGCCGAGCTTGACGGAACTGTTTTCCGTGAACCTATTTTTGTAAACAACATTCATGGAACCGTCAGCTGCTGGAAAAAGCCTATTGTTCTTGGCCGCCATGCCTACGGTGATGTATA
>JAILQA010000212.1 GCA_024699205.1 Treponema sp.
ATGATTCTGGATATTCGTTTCTTTCACCAGGTGCATTGCGAACATCACAGCGAACCCATAAGTCAGGATAAGTAACGCTTTTTCGTTTATCTGCAATTTTTACAGTATGTCCACTTGCAAGCAGACGCTTTACAAGACGAGTTCCAACAAAACCAGAACCACCGATTATTGTGATTGTCATTATTACTCCACTATTACTTATTTGATTTATCTAAAATTTTTAAAAGCTCTTCTTCCAAAGCTTCTACAGCTTTTTGTCTTGAATATTTTGAAAGCATAAGTTTTTTACTATAAGAACTATTTTCCTTTATTTTTTTATTATCTGAATACATTAACAAAAAAGACTTCCATAAAGAATCTATATCGTTAGGTTTTGCAGCATAACCTAGATGAGATTCATACAATATGTCTACAGAATCGCCGCATGCTGCAAGCAAAACAGGACATCCGACTCCCAATGCTTCATACATTTTTGTAGGAATACTATCAGTTAATCTTTCATTTACTAAAGAAATAAAGCAAATATCAGAATGTAATAAAATACTATATACCTTTTTATTTGGAACTCTTCCCATAAATGAAACATTATCCAAATGCTTTTCATTTACAACAGAACGCAAACTCTCTTCTGCAGCACCAGAACCAAATAATACAAAACGAACAGGGAGCTCTTTATCTTTAGCACGTACAGCAAGGTCTATCAACTGCGAACAGCCTTGTGCTAGTCCAATATTTCCTATATACGAGCAAATAAAACTATCATCCAGACCATAGTTCTTAACAAGCTCAATATCATCAGTATTTTCTAAGAAATGTTCATCAAGTCCGTTACTAACTTCAATTACATTAGCTTTAGGACAATAATTCTTCAATTTTTTTATTTTTCCCGGACTGACAGTCGTTACTAAATCAGAATGAGAAAGCATAAAATTTCTGATAAAAGCAAATACTCTACTATAGATGCTTTTCTTTTCAAAACTTCCCATTTCCCATGCAACATCAGGCCAAATATCACGTACATCATAAACAAGTTTTGCCCTTTTAAATTTTGCAATTAACCAGGCAGATATACTGATTAGTGGAGGCGGAGATGTAGTAATAACAACATCAGCTTTTCCAATGGAAAACGATTTGAATATTGAAGTAAATGCAAAAGAAAGAGAATTTAACAAACGATAAAGAGTTGTTTTCTTTTTAAGTTGAATACAAGGACAATACACGGTATCAGAACTTTCAGGCACACCTTTAGGTAATCTTGGTGCAAGAAAGATAACTGAATGCCCATGTTTTTTAAATTCATCATAGAAAACACCTATTCGTTTAAGACAAGGGTCTCCATCAGGGTAAGAAATTCCAGTATGAATGATTATCTTCATATTTTGTTTTAAGCTGTTAAGGCTTTCTCCAATATATCTGCTATACGCTCGCATGCATGTCCATCTCCGTAAGGATTGCATGCATTTGACATTTTTTTATATTCGTTTTCGTCTTCCAGCAGAAGTTTAAAATTTTTATAAATTGTTTCTTCATTTGTTCCAACAAGTTTTAGAGTGCCAGCTTCAATACCTTCTGGGCGTTCAGTTGTATCACGCATAACAAGAACTGGAACACCATAAGACGGACACTCTTCCTGAATTCCTCCTGAATCGGTCAGACAAAGGTATGAACGGGCTTCAAAGTTATGGCAGTCAAAAACTTCAATTGGTTCTATAATATGAATGCGATCACAATCGCAAAGTTCCAGTTTTGCTGCCTCGCGTACCACAGGATTCATATGGATAGGATAAATCGCCTTACAATCAGGATGTTCATTCAAAACACGGCGGATTGCACGGAACATATTATGCATAGGTTCGCCCAAGTTTTCCCGGCGATGAGCTGTAATAAAAATCAATTTACTATCGCCTACCCAATCAAGTTCAGGGTGCGTATATTCCTTACGAACAGTATGCTGCATAGCATCAATTACCGTATTTCCAGTAACATAAATTGAATCAGGATTTTTACCCTCTTTTACAAGGTGTTCTGCGGCAAGCTTCGTCGGTGCAAAATTATACTTGCTTACAATACTCACTACCTGACGATTAAATTCTTCAGGATAAGGACTATAAATATTATATGTACGTAATCCTGCTTCTACATGTCCAACAGGAATCTGCAGATAAAAACATGCAAGAGCTGTAACAAATGTAGTTGAAGTGTCACCATGAACAAGGACAACATCAGGATTCTCTTTTTCAAGAATTGATTTTATACCATTCAGAATATTTGTCGTTATATCAAAAAGAGTTTGCTTTTCCTTCATTATAGAAAGATCATAATCAGGTATAACATTGAAAGTTTTTAAAACCTGGTCAAGCATCTGCCGGTGCTGACCTGTTACACAAACTTTTGTTTGAATGCCATTTCTACCCTTCAATTCATTCACTAAAGGGCACATTTTAATTGCCTCTGGTCGTGTCCCAAAAACAAGCATTACTTTTTTCATATTCTGTAGACTCCATCTAAATTACATATATGACGAGTATCAAGAATAATTTTACCTTTTAGCTTTTCCATATTTTCTTTTATTTCATTATGAGAAACCATAATTACGACAAAATCAACATCGTTTAAAAATTTGTCAAAATCATGATACTGATTCTGAACAACATCTCTTGTAACAAATGGATCATAAACTTTTACAAGATTTCCACAAAGATGTCGCTCCATAGATTCCAGCATCTGAAGTGTTGGCGATTCTCTAATATCATCAACATTCTCTTTATATGTAAGCCCATACAAACCAACTCTGCTTACATCCTTTAATCCTTTTTCCTGCATAATAGTATGTACTCGGTCAAGTACAAAATCTGGCATAGAATCGTTTATTTCACGAGCTGTACGAATAATCTTTGTAAGACCAGGATAATCACCAACCAAGAACCAAGGGTCAACAGAGATACAATGACCTCCAACTCCTGGACCAGGTGTAAGGATGTTTACACGAGGATGTTTATTTGCAATACGAATAATTTCATATACATCCATATTGCTCTGACGGCATATTTTTGCAAGTTCATTTGCATATGCAATATTTATGTCGCGGAATGTATTTTCAACTACTTTTGTCATTTCCGCAGTACGAATATCAGTAACCACAATTTCACCTTGGCAAAAAGAAGAATACAATTGCTTTATTTTTTCACCGATTTCTGGATTATCAGCACCAATTGTACGATTATTGTGTAATAGTTCCTGTACCATATTACCAGGGATAATACGTTCAGGGGCGTGAACAAGATGAATATCTTTACCAATTACAAAACCTTTTTCTTCAACTACTGGTCGTACATGACGGTCTATTGTTCCTGGTGAAATTGTAGATTCAATAACAAGAACAGCCCCCTTGGGGCATACATCCATTACATTTTTTACCGCAGCTACAACATATTTTGCATCAACTTTTTTCGAATCAATATCATATGGTGTTGGAACAGAAACAATGTAAGTATCTGTCTTCTGATATTCCTTCGTGAATTCAATTCCAGCTTTTACAGCATCTGAAAAAAGCTGATCCAGGCCGTTTTCCTTAAATGTTGTTTTACCGGCATTCAAAGTATCAACTAATTCCTTGTTATAGTCTGTTCCTATAACTTTTACTCCATGAGAAGCCAACATCAAAGCAGTAGGCAAACCGATGTATCCAAGACCTATTACATTTACCATTATTGCAAATCTCCTATAGCGGTATAAATTCTATCTTTATTTTTATCAATTAAAAGCCAAGTTCCGTCAAATCTCTTTGCAGCAATTACAAAAACATGTAAACCTTTATATTCTTGTTTTGGGAACTTTATACTCCCATGCTGAAAAAGCCCCATCGGTAAGCAATCCTTTTCAAATTTTGTAATTTCAGATATTTTTTTACCATCAAATACAAAAAGATGCATAAAATTATCAACAATACCTTTACCTTTTTTATTTGAAAATAATTTTTTATATCTTCCAACAGTTGGGTCATA
>JAILQA010000225.1 GCA_024699205.1 Treponema sp.
TACGAGCAATTCAAAACTGCTTGCCGACTGGTACCTTACCACTGATGATCAATGGTACGAGTTTTAACGCCAAGAATTAGTATCTACGCCACAGCCACGCATGAGGGCTTCGGAGTAGACATAGAGATAGTTATTTACAGATAAATCCCAGCTGAAATCTTTTTCCATTCCTCTTATCTGCATTTTCTTGATATCGGCTTTTTTATTGTAGTATGCAAATGTTGCCCAGCCAACGGTATCGTAAATTGCACCTGGAGTAAGATTATCAAAGAGGAAACCTGTTCCATCGCCACTGAACTCATTGTATTGCTCTACTGTATCTGCAAGTCCGCCTGTTCTACGTACAATTGGTAATGTTCCGTAAAGCATTGAATACATTTGATTTAATCCGCAAGGTTCATATTTTGAAGGCATAAGAAAGAAATCTGAACCGGCTTCGATAAGATGACTCAAGGATTCATCATAACCAATATAAGCACGGAGATTTGGAAGTTTACTCTGGAGGGCATTGATTTCGTCTTCACACCAGCGCTCACCACTTCCTAAAATGGCAAACTGAACATTCATAGTTGAGCAGATATTATAGATACTTCCATAATTAGGTGCAAAAACTTCTGCAATACCTTTCTGGTCTGCAAGTCTGGTAATAATTCCGATTACAGGGACATTCGGATTTACAGGTAATCCCATCTTTTTCTGGAGAGCCTCTTTACAAATTGCCTTATTTTTTAAGTTATGAGAATCATAATTTGCTGGAAGAAGTTTATCTGTTTTTGGGTTCCAGGTATTTAAATCACAGCCATTCAAAACACCACGAACTACATCAGTTCTTACGCGGAGAAGACCATCAAGACCAAAACCGCCTTCTGGAGTCTGCATTTCGCCTGCATAAGTTGGAGAAACTGTTGTAATCATATCAGCACAGGAAATTGCAGCCTGCAAAAGATTAATTGAACCATTGCGTTCAAAGCCTGCACCATAATATAAGTTCCAGTCCAAGCCTAAAGCTGGATATGAATCTTTTGGATACCAGCCCTGATACCCCAGATTATGAATTGTGAAAACTGAGGCTGTATGAGCAAAATATCCGTTACGGCAAACATGTTTTAAGAGCACAGGAACAAGAGCACAGAACCAATCGTGAGCATGCATGATATCAGGGTACCAACCTAATAGACGACAAAGCTGGAAGGCTCCATGACAAAGAATAGCAGATCGATATGGATTATCATGGAAATCTGTTTCGGTTTTTGTTCCGTAAATACCATCACGTCCGTATGCCTGTTCATGGTCAATAAAATAAACAGGAACTTCTGATTTTGGTAAGGTTGACTGATAAACTTTTACCCAGGTTTCTACAGTTCCGGCTGCAACCGCAAGAGGTGCATCTATTGGCTGGAGTTTTGAACGATCAATTTTATAATATCGGGGCATTACGATACGAACATCGTGGCCCTGTTTTTTTAAGGTTATAGCAAGAGCAGAAACAGCATCTGCTAATCCGCCAGTTTTTGCAAAAGGAACGGTTTCTGAAGTTACCATTAAGATTTTCATATTTTCTCCTTAAAAATAGATTTGCAGTTACTAAGTCCGGCTGCTTACGGCTTTTTTAAAGGCTTCCTTTGAGTTTAAAATTGTCTGCTCACTGCAACAGTAAGCAATTCTGAACCAGCCTTTACCGCCGAATCCGCTTCCTGGAGCACACAAAATATTGTATTTTTTAAGATGATTGGTAAAAGCCATGTCATCATCATTCCAGCCATCAGGAACTTTTACAAAAAGATAGAAGGCACCTTCAGGCATAGCATATTTTAATCCAGCATAATCCATGATTTTTATGAGTTCATTGCGGCGTTTTTCATACAAAGAAAAATCGCAAGGAGCATTCCAGGCTTTTGTAATAACCTTTTGGAAGAAGGCTGGTGCATTTACATAGCCCAAGATTCGGGTTGCAAAAATTGCAGCGGCCACAAAATCTTTAGCTTCTGGACAAGCAGGATTTACAGCGATATAACCTATTCGCTCCCCTGGAAGACTTAGATTTTTTGCAAAAGATGTTACGACAACAGCATTTTCGTATTTAGGGAAAACTGCAGCAACTTTTTTACCATAAGTTATTGCACGATATGGTTCATCACAAATAATATATGGGTAACGACCAGTGACTTTTCCGTGAGCCTTTAATACATCAACTACAGCCTGGATTTCTTCATCAGTATAAATACGGCCGGAAGGATTGTTAGGCGAATTGATGATAATTGCAGCAGTTTTTGAATTAAGAGCGGCCTTGATTGTCTGTGGATCAAGACCAAAATCTTCTTTTGTTTTTACACGCACAATTTCACCGCCATGGTTATGAATATAATGGTCATATTCAGTAAAATATGGACATGGCACAATAACTTCATCACCATCATTCAGCAAGGCTTTTAAGGTTGAGTTTAATGCACCAGCGGCACCAACAGACATAATTATGTTAGAAAAATCAACAGAAACGCCCTGCTCTTTTGAAGTTTTTTCGGCCATTGCAGCACGAGCATCTGGATATCCGGCATTTGGCATATAACCATGACAGAGATGAGACTCAGAGGCAGTAACTTCTTTTATTGCTTCGATAACTTCTTTTGGTGGGTCAAGATCTGGATTTCCCAGACTGAAATCATAAACTTTATCTTCGCCGTACTTTTTTTTGAGTGCAGCGCCTTCTTCAAACATCTTGCGGATAACACCGGAAGATGGACTTTCTACTAAATCTTTTATCTTTTTAGAAATCATAATATGGTAATTATATCACATTTTTTTTTGTTACGATATTGAAATCTTGGGGTTTTATTGAATATTAGAGTGATTTTAACTATAATGGAGGTATGAATTGTATGAAAAGAGTTATTTTTACTTTAGCTTTATGTTTATTTTCATCTTTCCTTTTTGCTTCTGCATTTAATAGTAATTTAAGTTCACAAGATGAAGAAGTATTAAAAAATGGAGAAGTTTTAATCAAAAAAATAAATTATTCAAAAAATATGAGCCTGAAAAAAGGCGTTTCTGATATTTCGGATACTCTTATTGAAGAAATCAAAGCTCTTTCTCCAAAATATCTTGCTGAAGTGATTCAAATCAGACCTTATAAAGGAAATGAAAATCTCGCTGAACAATTGAATGAGATTCTCAATGATGTTTCTGAATACGCTGGTATTCCATATTATAGTGAGCATAGCGAAAGATGGTATAATCTTTATGATTCTGCAACAATTGTCTCTGAAAAAACTGATGGCAATAAAAAATATATGAATGCAGATTTGGAAATGCTTCCTTTTGGTACGGTTAAGGAATTAATCGAAATTGAAGCAGATTCATCAAATGTTCTTTATATTGCAACAAATC
>JAILQA010000299.1 GCA_024699205.1 Treponema sp.
AAAATATAATTTTGCCTATGTACCTGAGAATGCCCTTAATGAGAAAAAACTGACGGAAGCGCTTATGTCTCCTAAAGTCTTCCCTGAATTGCCTTTAAGTATAGAACAAAAATCCCTGGGCTTATTTATAAATACGATCTCGAAAGGTAAAAAAATGAATTGTCCGGTATGTCATCAGACAAATTCGCAGCCGGATAAAATTGTTTCAAGAAATTCTACACGAACTTACCGCCGCTGCTGCAATTGCGGAATCGTTTATATGTCCTTTTCAACAGAAGCCGACAAGCTTTATCAAAAAGCTTATTTTTTTGAAGATTACAAAAAGCAGTACGGCAAAACCTATCAGGAAGATTTTGAAACAATAAAAAAGCAGTGCCTTAAAAGAGTGGCTGTCATGAATAATCTTCAGGCAGAAAACAGTGCAAAAAATGTTCTGGATATTGGTTGTGCATATGGCCCCTTCTTGTCAGCCGCAAGTGATTCAGGTTTAAATCCCTTCGGTACAGATATTTCCGAAGATGCAGTTTCTTATGTAAAAAAGGAGCTTCATTTTCCTGCCAGTTGTTCTGCCTTCCCTGATATTGATACTGTAAACGAGTTTGGTATTTCTCAGTTCGATGCAGTTACTATGTGGTATGTTATCGAGCATTTTAAAGATTTGGACAGTGTACTAAACAAAGTCAGCAGTATTCTTAAAAAAGGCGGAATTTTTGCTTTTTCGACGCCATCTGGTGAAGGAATTTCTGCAAAAAGTGATTCCGATAATTTTTATAAGATTAGTCCGACTGATCATTTTTCTATTTGGGAACCATCTCGTGCCTGGAAAATTTTACAGAAATATGGTTTTACTGTAGAAAAAATAATTTCAACAGGGCATCATCCGGAAAGATTTCCTTCAATAAAAAAATCAAACTCCCAGCCGGGTAGCTTGAAATGGCGTTGTATAGATAAAATGAGTCGCTTAAAAAATCTGGGCGATACAATGGAAATCTATTGCAGAAAAACAACGGATAAAGATTTATAAAGATTTATAAAAAAGAGAGAATAATTTTATGGAAACTTGTTTAATATTAGGTGCAGGATTGATGCAGAAGCCTGCAATTCTGGCAGCAAAATCGTTAGGATTCAGAACTGTCGTTATTGATGCCGATAAGAATGCCGTTTGCGTGCCCCTTGCAGATTGCTTTGAGCCGATTGATTTAAAAGCAAAAGACGAAATCCTTGTATTTGCCCAAAAATTAAATGCAGAAGGGGAGTTAAAAGCTGTTTTTACGGCTGGAACAGATTTTTCAGCTTCTGTTTCTTATGTTTGTGAAAAATTAAATCTTAATGCCCATTCCTATCAGGCCGCACTGAATGCCAGTATTAAAAATCAGATGCGTGAATGCTTTGATGAATGCCATGTTCCTTCTCCTCGTTTTTTTAAGCTTTCGAAAAATGAACTTTCAGCTAATGCTTCTGAAAAACTGATTGAAAAAATCCTTGAAAAAATACACTTGCCGCTTGTAGTAAAACCCGTTGACAACATGGGAGCCCGTGGTTGCAGAATGGTTCGTACACAAGCAGAGTTTTTACCAGCTGTCCAGGTTGCAGTTAATTCATCCCGAACAGGAACAGCAATAGTCGAAGAATATATGGACGGCCCTGAGTTTTCAATTGATGCCCTGGTTTACGACGGAACTTTTACCGTTACTGGTTTTGCCATCCGTCATATAAAATATCCTCCATATTTTATAGAAGTAGGACATACAATGCCTGCAATCCTCGATAAAAAAATGCACGATGAATTAATCAGTACCTTTGCCCTTGGTGCCAAAGCCCTGGGATTGAGTTGTGGAGCTGCTAAGGCTGATATAAAATATACTTCAAAAGGTCCAATGATAGGCGAAATTGCAGGCCGACTTTCCGGTGGTTATATGTCTGGCTGGACTTATCCTTATGCTTCCGGCTTAAATCTTACAAAAGAAGCTTTAAAAATTGCTTCTGGTATGACACCTGATATTCTCGAGCAGAAGCGACTTCCTGTTGATTTTGTAAATAATGGTTCTGGGGCTGGAAGTTCTGTGCTTCGTGCTCCCTATCAGCTTTACGAAGTTCCATGCAAACGTTTCTGTGCTGAACGTGCCTGGATGTCAATCCCAGGAGTGGTTGAAAATATAGAAAATATTGATGACTGCTGCAATCAAGAAAAGGTTGAATATTTACCGCGCGCCACCGTCTCAATCGGCAGCCAGGTGGATTTCCCGCGCAACAACGTGGAAAAATGCGGAAATATTTTAAGCCTCAGTTGTGAATGTGAAAAAGCCATGAATATCTGTGAAAAAGCAGTTTCTGATGTATTTATAACTCTGCAAGCTAACAACATCCGTACAGATAATTATCTTCAGCGAAAAACAGAAGAATACGAAGCAGGCTTCCCTCCTGATGCCTTTGCAGAAGTTCCTCTTTCTGTGCTTGAAGAAGTCTCTGGTTCAATCCCGGAAAATGCAAAAGTTTGTGATTTTATTCCAGAAACTTTAAAAAAATCCGAATATAAAGATATGCAGGACTGGAATTATAATACAATTGAGCAGACCTGTATAAAGTTTGATAAGCTGCGCCCTGTTCACCCGGAATTAGATGCAAAAAGATTCTGGTCGGCACTTTTAAGAGGTGGCTTGCAGGCTCTGGTGTATATCTCTGATTCATCGAAATGAGGAAATTATGACTTGTAAAAAAATATTTCTTTCTTTAATTATTCTTATGATTTCTTACTCAGTATTCTCTGCTAATGATATTTCTCTGATGAAAAAAGCAAAAGAGCAGGGCATGACCTTTTACTGGGATTCTCTTTCTGAAACCGGAATGCTCGAAAAAAACGGACATCAGATTAGTTTTAGAAAAAATGAAGAAATATTGCTTTTAGATAACGCTGCAATGATTATTTCCGATGCTCCGACTCTGGTTAATAATCAGATTTATGTTTCCGCCCGTTTTATTGAAGATGCAAATAACTTTTTTGCCGATGATTCAGAAAATATGTTCAAAGTCGGTGCCATTTTAATTGATGCAGGACATGGTGGCAAGGATCCTGGAGCAGGCAAAACTTACGAAATCAACGGCAAAAAAGTTTTGATTCAGGAAAAAGATATAAATCTCAGAGTTGCAAAAATGCTTTACGAACGCCTTAAAACGGCTTATCCAGATAAAAAAATAATTCTTACGCGCGATAAGGATGTTTTCCTTTCCCTAAGTGAACGTACTGATATTGCAAACGGAGTTAAAGTTCCCGAAAACGAAGCAGTGCTTTTTATTTCAATTCACGTTAATTCTTCCTTAAACAAAACTTCTTCT
>JAILQA010000311.1 GCA_024699205.1 Treponema sp.
AAGTAACTTATGACGGGCGGACTGCACTTTCAAACAGAAAAGAAATCATGCTGCCCTTTGCAATGAATGATACTTCTCTTTTGTCGAGTGCAGCTAGAAGTCCAAATCGCAATGCTTCGACCTGGCAGCCTGAAGAGAAAAAAGTTTTCCCTGATTTTGTAGTTGTAAAGAAGAGTGAAAAAATTATTGCAGAGAAGCCTTTGGAGAGCGATGAAAAAGCAGAACAAATCCTTGTAAAATTACGTGCCTGGAGAAAAAGAAAGGCGGATGATATGAACGTTCCGCCCTATGTAATTTTTAATGATAAAACCCTTTATGACATTGCTGCAAAAAAGCCAAAGTCAAAATCTGATTTGTTTAAAATCTACGGCTTGGGCAATGTAAAAGTGGAAAACTTTGGAACATCTATTATAGAGGTTGTTTCTGACTGCCTCTAAAATAGATATTCATCGCTGCTAAAAGAGTTTGCGGCATTCCAGGTAAAAGCGTTTCTCGTCGGCTTCACCCATAGAGAAGCTTTTTCTTGGAAGTGGTCCGCGTCCGTTAATTGTCTCAAAGAAAGAGTCTTTAGCAATTGGTGGAAGTAATATTCCAGTTGACTTTGCCTGTGCTCCCAGTCGGAATACTTCATCGGCTCCGTGAATATAGTCGATCTCCACAGTTGGCTCCGATTCTGCTTCTGTTTTAAGGAAATCGTCAATCAAGGGCTGAAGTCTGGAAACGGCAAGCTCTTTTATTTCTGTCGAAAGAAGAAGATATTTTTGTTTTCCCTTGGAATCCAGATAAGCAAATCCAAAGTCTGCTGATGATTTTTTTACAGCCTCTTCCAGTTCTGTTGCTGTCGCTTTTTCGGAAACTTTACCTTCTAACTGCTGACAAAGTTTAGCAACCAGTTTTTCGGTGTCGATATTAAAAATAACGCGGTGAATTGGTTCAAAGGTAAGACCATCGTCATAAATATTTACGATTTCAATCAAAGCATATCGAACCGGACAGTTTTTAAGTTCAGAAGCACTTGCACCTTTTGCTTTGAGTTCTTCTTTATATTCATCCCAAACAGCTTTTGCCGTTGCAAGAGAATGATTTCCGTCCCCTACAGCAAAGAGGAAGGTCGAACCGTCAGAAGAAGTATTTTTTTCGGCAATTTTATTTATAGCATCAGTTAATGCATTTATTTCTTCGGAACTTTCTACAGCCCAGCCTTTTATTGAACCGCCATTGTTCATCAATTGTCCCTGATAAAGAGGATTTTTATTTTTTGCAAGCTGTCCAATGCCTTCTACAAGAAGCTTATCCTTATCATTTACTAAAAGCATGATGTGAGGAAGTTCAAGTGGTGCGCCTTTTCTAATTTCCTTGCGCGGTGGAATACGGTCAACAATGGTTGCCTCAGTTGCACGAATATTTGCTTTTGAAAAAGGTTTCCAGTCATAAGTTTCCAAATCAATCTGAGCGACAAGACCTTTTCTTGTTCTGCCGAATGCCGTCGTTCGTTCAAGATAGACAAAGCATTTTTTTGCAGGTGCAAATACACCGG
The DNA here is from genome assembly GCA_024699205.1 of Treponema sp. Classification (GTDB taxonomy): domain Bacteria; phylum Spirochaetota; class Spirochaetia; order Treponematales; family Treponemataceae; genus Treponema_D. The sequence goes on from JAILQA010000311.1 coordinate 1,538, forward strand.
CAGAAAGATAGTCCTTCATAGTCTTTCGTATTTTTTCAATTCTCTGAGTCTTGTCTGGTGAAGAAAGATAAACCTCTGGAAGAATTAAATTTAAGGTTGAAGGAGAAGTTCCCACATTTTCTTCTGCTTTTTTCCAGTAATTTTTATCCTGTGTGTACTGATCGCAGGCAATAACAGACCATTTTGATAAATCAACTTGTGCCGGAAGTAATATTTCCGGGATTTGTAATCCGAATTCTTCAATGTTTTTCATAATTTAGAGTATACAGTTTGATTTGATTTTGTGCTACAATTTATATATAGGATAGTTATGGAACAGAAGCAGGTTCAGCGTCAAGCACAGCGACAGGTTCAGAAAATGTCTCAACGCCAGATTCAGGCAGTCTCTTTTCTTGGGATGGGAAGCAAGGAACTGAGTGCCGAAATCTATAGGTTTGCAAGTGAAAATCCTGCTCTTGAAATTGTAAAAGACCGTTCCGTATCTTTTTCCGCAGTTGAAAAATCTAATGATTTTGCAAAGATTCTTGAAGCCCGCGAAGATTACGGTGAAACCTTGCAGCAGCATCTTATGTCGCAGATAAATATGATGAATCTGTCAAAGGATGAAGTGTCGGTTTGCCAGGCCCTTATTTATAATCTTGATAAAAACGGCTGTTATGGTTCAATGCTTGCTCCTGAATCCCTACTTGATAAAAGCCGCCCCCAACAAAACAAACAACTTCTCGAAAAATGCATGGATATTGTTCAGCACCTTGATCCTGTTGGAACCTGTTGCAAAAGTCCGGAAGAAAGTCTTTTTGTTCAGGCAAAAATCAAAGGAGATGCTTCCGAACTTACACTTTTTATTTTGGATGGTCATCTGGAACTTTTAAATCCACCGCAAGCCGAAAAGGTTGTACAGAATCTTAAAGATTTTCAGAAAAAATGGCATTCTAAAAAGTTTGCTTCACAGATTCTTTTGGACAAAATTGATTATGATGAGTTTGATACTCAGGATTCCATAGATTACATCTTAAAACTCAATCCTCGTCCTGCTCAGAATTATATTTCTGATGTCAATGATGCCCAATTCAACCGGCCGGATGTTATCCTTACAGTTACTAAGGAAGATGGCTATCTGGCTGCAGATGATTATTCCAAAGGCCAAATTTGCGGAGGAAAAGGTTATTATTTCCAGATAAAATATGCTTCTGGTATTTTGCCGGAAGTAAGAATTTCACCAGAATATATGTATGACAAAGCCGCAGTAGAAAAAGCAAAAGAGTTTATTGCCAATCTTCAGTACAGAGAATCTTCAATAGTTTTGCAGGGTTGTGCAATCGTAAAATTCCAAAAAGATTTTTTTGAAAAAGGTCCCGGACATCTGAATGTTCTTACCCGCCGTCAGGTTGCCAATATGCTGGGAATTCACGAATCTACAGTTTCCAGAATGTCTTCTAAAAAGAACAGCAAATATATCCAGACCGACTGGGGCCTTTTTCCGGCCAGTTTTTTCTTTTCTTCCGGGGTAAAAAGCACAGATGGAAAAGAGAAAATTTCTGCCGCAGTAATTAAAGAAAAAATTCAGGAATATCTCTCGACCATGCAGGCAGCCGGACCAGATGGAAAGAGCGAAAAAATATCCGATTCCAAACTTGCTGAATATCTGAATCAGCAGGGAATTAAAATTGCCCGTCGTACAGTTGCAAAATACCGTTCACAGATTGGAATAAGTAATTCCTATAAAAGATAATTCTTGCCTTTAATGCGATAAAATCCCCTTGTTTCATTCGACATTTTTTTTTATCATATCTTTATGAGTTTTTTCACAATTTTAAAAAAGATTGCAAAAGCCTTTCTAGTGAACTTATTATGGCTGATTTTTAGTATTCCTGTAATTACAATCGGTGCCGCAACTAGCGCCGCTTTTTCCCTTACCTTAAAAATATTGAATGACAAAGAAGGCAATGTTGCAAAAATGTTTGTAAAAGCCTTTAAATCAAACTTTAAACAGGGCACGATAATGTGGTGTATTACAGCTCCATGTATTTGTGCCTGCTATCTGATTTGGAATTATATTATAAAAGATGGTGACGCCCATTTTCTGATTAAAATTGCAGCAGTCGCACTCACAGTGATTTCTATCTGTGTTAATCTATATTCCTATTCTATTCTTAGCCGTTACGAAAATCCCTTAAAAAAGACAATCCTCAATTCCACAGTAATTTGCATGCTTTATATCTGGCGAACTGCAGTGATTTGCGCTCTTATTGCGGTAGAGTGTATCCTGATTTTCTTAAACCGCTGGACTATGATTGCAGGCCTTTTATTTGGACCTGAATTAATCATTTTTACGATTACAATCCTGTCAAAAAAGATTTTCCAGTCAATTGAAAAAAACGGCGGTGTGATTGTTCCAGCTGCTTCAACATCTGATGAGTCTTCTGTTGATGAGGAAGAAACAGATAGCGAAGATGATGAAGATGATGAAGATGATGAATCGGGTGAAGATGATGAATCTGAGGATTCTGACTAGTAAAAACGCATAAAACCTGCAAAAAATCCGTAAAAATCTGCTAAAAGCAATCATTTTTTTGACAATTCAACATTCCTCCCTTAAAATTAAATAATAACAAACTTTTAAGAAGAGGAAAAAATGGCAAAAACAGCAAAAGATGTCATGCAGATGATTAAAGACAATGACATCAAAATGGTCGATTTTAAAATGGTTGATATTAACGGACAGTTCAGACACGTTACTATTCCCGCCCAAAACTTTAACGAAGATGTCATGAAGGATGGTGTCGGCTTTGATGCTTCCAACTACGGATATGCATTTGTTGAAAAATCTGACATGGTTTTTATTCCTGATCCTGATACCGCATTGATAGATCCTTTCTGCGAGATTCCAACTCTTTCAATGACCGGTAATGCAATGATTATCGATTATCCTGAAAACCGTCCTCTCGCACAATATCCTCGAAATATTGTTCTTGCTGCTGAAAAATACATGAAGGATTCTGGCATTGCAGATGAAATGCTTATTCTTCCTGAGTTTGAGTTCTATCTCTTTGATGATGTAGCCTGGGATGTTAGCCACAACCGTATTGCTGCAGAAATAGATGCAGATCAGGCTCCATGGAACACTTACAACCAAGGTTTTGGAAATGTAATTGGTTCACAAAAGGCTTATCATGTTGCAAAACCACTTGATACAAGCTTTGAATGTCGCAGCGAAATGTGTATGGAAATTGAAAAGGCTGGTATTCCTGTTAAGTATCACCATCCAGAAGTTGGAGCTGCCGGACAGTTTGAAATTGAACCTAAGCTTGGAAAAATGAGCAAAATGGCAGACGGCACAATGATGATTAAATACATTATCCGTAATGTTGCTGCAAAATATGGAAAAACTGCAACCTTTATGCCAAAGCCTGTTTATAACGAAGCAGGAAGCGGAATGCACGTTCACATGCTCTTGCTCAAAAATGGCGAACCAGTTTTCAGTGATGATAATGGCTACTCACACTTAAGCCAGGATGCTCACTACTTTATGGGCGGACTTTTAAAACACATCAGCGCTTTGTGTGCTCTTACAAATCCAAGTACAAACTCTTTCAAACGACTTGGTCCTGGTTTTGAAGCTCCTGTTACTGTAGGTTATGCAACCTCTAACCGCTCGGCAGTTATTCGTATTCCAGCTTATGCAAAAACTCCAAAAATGCGCCGCTTTGAGCTCCGCAATCCTGATGCTACCTGTAATCCATACTTTGCTTATGCCGCAATTTTGATGGCTGGTCTTGATGGAATTAAAAATAAGATTGACCCACACAAAAATGGCTGGGGTCCTTATGATGTAAATCTTTACACTCTCAGCGACAAGGAAAAGAAAAAGCTTAAACAGCTTCCAACTCGCCTTGATGATGCTCTTGATGCTCTTGAAAAAGACCACGCTTTCTTAACAGAAGGCGGAGTTTTCCCTGAAGAACTCCTCAAGAACTTTATCAAGACAAAACGGGCAGAATTAGCTAAGTTTAATGCAATTCCGCATCCTGCTGAGTTTGATTCATATTTTAACTGCTAGATTTGCAGTTTATGAATTGTTTTCTGGCTGATTAATATCTCTTGTTATATTTTTCAGCCAGCCTTTCTTTTTATAGTGAATGATTACAACCGGCATTTTTTCGAACTCATCAAGGAAGAGTATAAAATAAACCCAAAGTGGTGGAAGTTTAAGAACGAAGGCTGCAATCAATCCGAGCGGAACCGATACACACCACATACTGATTGAATCCATAATAAAACCAAACTTAGAATCTCCACCTGCGCGGAAAATCCCGCAAATAAGAACAGTGTTTATTGCTGCTCCAATTACAGAGAAGGCGTTTATAAACAAAAGTACATTTCTGTAATGAGCGGCGGTCTCACTCAAATCAGCAATTAAAGGCAAAACCGGATAGAGACAGATGATTAAGACTGCTCCAAGAACTCCTGAAAGAGTCGTAACTTTTGCAAGACGGGTGGCATTTCTTTCTGCAAGCTCCATATCTCCTGCACCCATGTATTTTCCAAGAACAATTGCTCCACCGTAAGCCATACCAAAGCAAAGTACCGAGCCAAGCTGTCTTACTGTATTTACAACAGAGTTTGCGGCAACAATATCTTCACCAAGATGGCCCATAATCACAGAGTACATTGCAAAAGCAGCTCCCCAGACAAGTTCGTTTCCAACTGCAGGAAGTGAATATTTGAAAAAGTCCCGGCTGAGCAGGCGATTACGTCTGAAAATACAGCTGATGGAAAAATGAACATCCTTTTGTTTGGCAGCATAAACAAAGCAGATTACCATTTCAATAAAGCGGGCAATGGAAGTTGCGATTCCAACACCAAGAATACCAAGCTTTGGAATGCCAAACAAACCAAAAATAAAAACTGCATTCAATCCGATATTTAGAAAAAGTGTTACTGTTGCAGTTACTGAAACAATCTTAACTCTTTCAATACTTTTAAAAGCCGCCTGATACATCTGAGAAAAAGAAAGACATACATAGGAAAAACTTGCGGCTCTCAGGTAACGACAGCCTTCTGCAATAAGGGCCTGATCCTTTGTAAAAATAAGCATTAAAATCCGCGGATAAAAAGCCGCTACAAGTGCAACCAGAATCTCTACCGTGCAGCAAATACGTAAACCAATTCCAAGCAGGGTTTTTATTGATTCAGTATCTTTCTTTCCCCAATACTGTGCTCCCAGCATTACAAGTCCAGAAGAAAGCCCTGTTGAAATCATAAAAAGAATAAAGGCAACATTTCCCGCAAGAGCCGAAGCCGCAATAGCAGTCTGCCCGATAAAACCCAGCATAATTACATCAGCAGAGTTTACAGCAGAAGAAATGAGATTTTGAATTGCCATCGGCTGAACGACGTTGCGCAGCTCTTTATAAAAGGTTTTTGCTTCACTTGTCATGAGTTGTAAATATAACATAGATGGAGGGAAAAGACTAGCAATGAGGAAGCACTGTAAGTGAAACTTTTTGATGACATTATTTTGCAAATGTGTTAAACTATTGGAAACTTGAATACTAGAATATTAGTTCTAAAAACAAAAAGCATTAAATATGCTATAATCATAAATAAGAGGCATTTATGAACGATACATTAAAGCAGATTGGAGCAACTGGAATTGTACCGGTTGTCGTTTTAAACAAAATTAGTGATGCAGAACCGCTTGCAGAAAGCTTGATAAAAGGTGGTCTTCCCTGTGCAGAAGTACCCTTCCGAACCGATGCCGCAGAAGAAAGTATTCGGGCAATTTCTAAAAAGTTCCCGGATATGTTTGTGGGGGCTGGAACTGTTCTTACTACCGAGCAGGTTGACCGTGCTATTGGAGCTGGTGCAAAGTTTATTGTTTCGCCTGGCTTAAATCCTAAGGTTGTTGAATACTGTCTTAAAAAAGGCTATCCGATTACTCCGGG
>JAILQA010000333.1 GCA_024699205.1 Treponema sp.
TCTTCCTCAGCATACCAGCCGTTAAAATGCCAGCCGGTTTTTTCAAGAACAGGCAGCGTAATAGTTTCAGAATCAATAGTATATTTTGTCGGAAGATTATCCACAGAGACATCATTCAAATTATTAAGTGTGATTGAATAAACGGTATTGAAAGGATTTGTTATTTCATCAGAGCCGGTACTTTCTACACCACCCGTAATAGTTGTAAATGCAGGATAAGGTGATATCATAGGAGCAAGGTGAGCTTCATCTGCATAAAAATGAATATAAATATGATATAAACCGGCAGGAACCTCTTCGAGAGAATAGGTAACCTTTCCATTAGAAGGTGTTAGAGAAGTCTCAGCATAACGGTCATCAGACAAAGAAGAATCTGTGTGATTTTCTGAATCATAAGCTTTAAGTTCTCCGGTGATATATTTTACATCAGAAGCATTCGAAGCCGCAGAAAAATCAAGAGTATAATTAAAGCTACCCAAGTTTTCAGGATTAAGAACATCATCGTTCCAATGTAGAGTAAAGTAAAGCGGGTTATCGCCAGCTTCAATTTCCTGAGATTCGATTGTTCCTTGCAAAACAGTTCCAGCTTTTTCGGCAGTCAGCGTAAAACTATATATGCCAGTTTCCACAGCAATAGAAGCATTTTGTAACTTAGACAGATTAGAATAGGTTCCAAACGTCTCCTCTGTGCCACCAACCTTTCCGCCGCTGAGCACAAAAGAAAAATCAGCAATAGAATCAAGGGTAAAAGTTGGTCGAACAGCACGAGACGCTTCTATTTCTCCCACTTTGATATAAGCAGTTTTTCCATCCGTGTTATTTATGTCTGCGTTTTCTTTAATCAAAGAATCCTTACAACCCGTAAGCAATCCTAACAGCATTCCAGCCCCAAAAAGAAGCGCAAAAACACCAAACAATTTTGTTCTTTTCATATAAATCCTCTCAAAATCCATATATAATCTCAATTTTTCTATAATCAAGGAGGGGAAAGCCTTCCCCTGTGCCCCCGTAACGCCCCTGCTGCTTATTCTGTGATTGTGCGTACAACACGGAAGCCGAGAGAGGGTTCGCGGTCGTACGGGTTACCGTAGCCTATGTAAGATACTGAACAGTATTCGGAGGTGGTGGCAAAAGAACCACCACGTTTAACGCGGTAATTGCCAGAAGCAGGACCAGTGGCGGGGGTGAGGCGAGAAATATCGCCCTGCCAGTCATAACACAATTCCCATACGTTTCCGGACATATCATACAGTCCGAGTCTGTTTGCTGCCCGGCTTTTTACTTCGTGTGTCTTATCGCCACTGAAGCCGTAATACCACGCCACAATGTCAATGTTATCGCTTCCACTGTAGGTGTATTGGCTGTTTAAGTTTCCGCCGCGGGCAAGGTATTCCCATTCGGCGTTGGTAGGCAGACGGTAACCGTTCGCGGTTTCATCAAAAGTAATTTCATTCCATACATCATTATTTCCGCTTGGTCCGCACCATTTGTCTGTTGCATTACCTCCAATATCAGGCCATTTTGTTGGGTCTGTTTCATCTCCAATCTTATATACTGGGTTAAGATTTTCAGCTTTTGAACGAAGGTTGCAGTAAACTATTGCATCGTACCAGTTTACATAGTATGCTGGGAAGTTTTCGTCCACACCATAGTTTGAATCTGGCCTTGATGAGCCGCCGTACTTGCAGTATTCTTCGTACTCGCCCTGAGTAACTTCGTGGTCGCTTACGAGCAGGTTTGGTATTGTACCTTCATTTCTTGATACTAATACAACTGACATTGGAGTGAGAAAAGGGATATAATTTAAGGAAATGCCTGGAACAGATACAGAATGTGAAATTGTTCCATCGAAACTCATGTACCATGGAGTTCCGCCTTCTTGCTCTGTAATTTTGAACTTATTAAATTCTTTTGCAATACTTGTTGTGGTAATGTTGTTACCATTGCTGTCTTTTCCGAGTGTGAGGATAACATTGTCTGTACTGTATGTTTCTGGGGTTATTGTCGCAATCGGGCTGGTTCCTGTCAGTGCATCAACTATTGTAATCTTAGCGCCATCAGCAAGGTAAATGTCGTTATTGCTGTCTATAAGTGCACTTCCGCCTATGTTGAAGGTTGCTCCTTGTTCAACACTTACAGCATTACTATATCCAACACTTGAATTATTTCCGCTGATTGTTCCACCGAGCATTGTAAATGTTCCGTATTCTGAACCAATGTAACCAATATATACGCCACCACCAAGACTTTGCGAAGAGTTATTATTGATTGAGCCACTCTTCATGATGAATTCGCCGCCGCTTACATTAACACCTGCACCGTTATCACCTGCATTATTTGTTATGGTTCCTCCATCAAGTGTAACTTTTCCATTAGTAATCGAAAGACCAGAGTCATTTCCATTATCAGTAATAAGACATCCTTGGCCAATTGTAATATCTGCTTCTTCTTCTATTACTTCATCATCGATATAAATACCAGTTTGTCCGCCTGTAATTTTAATATTCTTAAGAATTATAGGTACACTTGTTTGTACACAAAGCGCATATCTTTCACGAGTACCATCCCCATCCACAAGACCAGTAATTTCATCTGTAGGGTTGCCATCAGAATCTGCTTCTGATATACCCATATAAATAATGGAACGGGCTTTTCCGTTGAGGGTTTCATAAATTGTGTGATAAGAGTCACCGTCTGAGAATGTACCTTCCAATTTAATTGTATAATCTGCTTCTGGATTAGGGTTATTATAAGCGATATAACTTTCAGCTTCTGAAATTGTTGCAAAAGGGCTAGAAGCAGTTCCTAAGCCTTCCGAACTTCCCTTTGTCGAAGAAACATATATTGTGGTAAGCAAGTCTTCTTGCAGTTTACCTTCTTCATTAACTTTAATTGCTATTTTGATTGAATTTGAAGCAGATTCAACGTGGAACTTAGCACATTGGGCAGCAAATTGACTTTCTGAAAGACCGTCATTGTTAATGAGCTGATATCCATCGTATACATCATTACTATCTAAGCCAGTAATTATTATTGTTGCAAAAGGAGAAGAATCTTCTACTTCTGGCAGGATTCCAGAAATATAGATTGTTCTATCGGAAGGAGTTAGACTATTACAATAAATATCATTAGGTACGCTTTCAGGAGAGAAGGAATTACCACTGAAGCTACCACCTTCAAGATAAAGTTTACCAAGGCGTTCTACATAAATACCTGCCATTGTGTTTGTGCCATGATTGTTTGAAATTGTGACGCCATCTTTAACTCTGGCAGTAGTGTAATTGAATACATGAACTCCGTTTTGGTTTCCATCAATAAGAGTTCCGCTGTCAAGAATTACGTTTGCAGCACCTTCTTCCGATGTATTGGCTGTTCCAACACAAATACCATAGTATGCGCCAGAAATAGAAAGATTTTTTGTAATAACTGCAAAATCAGTTGAGGTAATATTTGAATCAGGTACAATAGTAAGTGCATTCTCTGGAGATTGAGAACCTGATACTGTCAGATCAATACCATCCTGAGGGACTCCGTTAACAAGGGCACTTCTTCCTGTCAGCGTGAGAGATTTTGCATAATTTTTCATATTACCTGGAATTGTTTGTGCGCTTGTAAGTGTTCCACTGATGTTAATTGTGAAGTCAATAACAGGATCAACATAATAGTCAAAGCTTGTTATTGCTGCACATGCATCTTCTATGCTTGCAAATGGTTTATCTTCTGTTCCATCGGCAGTAACATTTGTATTTGCTGTTGCACTTACATAGATATCAGATTCGGTAGAAATGCTTACAGTTGCGGTGGCACTTAGATGTCCGCTTATAACTTCTATAACATAGGTTTTTAAACCAGAAACAGATGGAACAAATAAGTAAGTGTTTTCTTGTATATAATCGTCCACAATTCCGTCAACAAACCAGGTGTAAGTACTGTCGTCTTTAGCTCCTTTGGCTGTAAAGCGGACAGCTTTATGTAATTCATCTACAGAAGCTGTGAGAGAAAGGTCATTTGTCGATTCAATATTTACGCTTATTCCGTTTGCTCGGCTCCATTTTGCATATAAAACTTTGTTTCCACAGCTACCTTTTTCAATGCTTGTTATAGCTTCTCCGGTAAAGCTTGGATTATCATACCAGCCGTTAAAGAACCAGCCTGATTTTGACAAGGTTTGCAGCGTGATGTCTGGTGAATGCTGTGTATAATTTTTATTGCTTAGATAGGTATTATTTAGATTTTCAAAAGAAATTGTATAAACATCAGCAAGAGATGCTACGGCTATTGTATCTTTACTTGTCTGTGAGCCTGTGATTACTACTATATCGTCCAATGGGCTTTCAAGAAGAGGAACTTCCCCATAAACATCTGCATAACAATAAGCTTGCATAAGATAAACGCCGGAAGGAAGGCCGTTAAGTGTATAAAGGGCTTTATTATCTGAAAAATCTACTGGAAAGAATTCCTTTTGATAATCAGAAATAGGGTTTGAATCGTTATCAACAATTTGTGTGGTTTCTTCTGTTTCCGGATCATAAGATAAAAGGTCGATTCTAATAACTTTTAATAGATTTGCATTTACTGCTGTAGAAAAATCAATTGTTATCTCAAGGTTACCAAGACATGTCGGATCAAGAGAAGTTTCATCCCATTTAAGATTAAAAGCAAGGGAATTGTCGCCAGTTGTGATTTCCTGGTTTGTGATTGTGTCTTCCAAAACAGAGCCGCTTTTTTCTGCCCTAAGCGTAAAATTATAGATGCCGGTTGTGATGGCAATTGATTCAGCCTGAAGGTCTGCAAGGCTTGTGAAGCTTCCGAGTTCTTTTTCTGTATCTCCTTCTTTTGTGCCCGTCAGCGTAAAATTAAAATTGGCTATTGTTTCTGTAGTAAAGTCAGGAAGTGCACTTCGTGATGCATTAACCTGTCCAATTTTGATATATGCAGTTTTCCCAGCTGTTTTGCCTGTAAACGAGTCGTTACATCCTGACAGTAACATTCCAGCTGATAATACCAAAGAAAATATTCCGAATAACTTAGTTTTCTTCATTTTAGCAATCTCCTTTTTTTACTCTGTAATTGTGCGGACTACACGGAAGCCTGTTGTTTTATAACACATGTACGTGAATAGATTTGATCGATCGCTTACATTACATATATTTGCTGATGAATTGACAGATTCTCCACGCATTATACGATTAAAACTTGATGTGCCATAGACTCCATAAGGATCTGTTGCATCAGATGTATAATTTGCTTTTTTATCAAAACACCATTCGCTAACATTACCACACATATCATAAAGACCATAACTGTTTGCCAGTTTATTTGGAGCAGTCTTATCCAAAATATGTATTATGCCTCCAGAGTTTCCAGAATGCCAAACATATTTATCGACATCAGCTAAGTTTGTGCCGTTATAACCAGAAAAAACATTAGATGTTACGAAAGTAGCGCTTTGTTGAGCTGGATTATTTCTATCATCATAGCCATCCCAATTGTCATTGTCTTTGAAATCGCCAAGAGCGGCATATTCCCATTCTGCTTCGGTAGGAAGACGGTAACCGTTCTTTGATGTATCGGCTACTAATGAATTCCAAGAAGCATTATTTTCTGTTGGAATATTTGAGAAGTCAAAATTCTTCCAATCTGAGATAGATGATACTGTATATACACACTCTAAACCTTCCATAGCACTTCTTTTGTTACAGTAGGCTATTGCTGCATACCAGTTTATATAGAAGGCAGGCGCATTTTCATCAATTACAAGATTTGCTATGTCTTCATCTGAAGCATCATTTGGAATAAGGTCTTCCTGAGTTACCACCATAACATCGCTGAATTCTTTTTGAGTAATTTCATGGTCTAGCATAAAGAAATCTTTGGTAAGCGTAACATTAAATGCAGTTTCATTCGATTTTTCTTTTCTTATATAGCTTCCAGCAGTGATAGAAACAAAGCCTGTTGCCCGTAATTTTCCATTAGAATCAATTATTAGTTCCTGATAATCATGACTGTTGTAAACTTTGAACTTTTTACACTGGGCGGCAAACTGTTTGTTTGTAAGACCGTCATTATAGAGGATAGGGTCGCCTATTAATGAATCATAGCCTTCACCAATAGGAGTATATTTGATTATTGGTAATGTAGTTACACCAGAAAGTATAGCAGAAATATAGATTTTTCCACACTCTGCATCTTCGTTACTCTTGATAACAATAATATCTCCGTGTGCCGGCTCGTCTAGAGAAGTAATACTGTCATTACCAGTGATTGAAGCACTTTCAAGATATAGGTTTGCACCTTCTTCTACTTGAATACCACCATAGTCTTCACCAGATTTGTTATTTTTTATTTCAACTCCATTTTTAACACGGAGAACAGCTGTTGTATTAACACGTACACCAATTCCGTTATTTCCATTAATACGGGTACCGCTTTCAAGAGTAACGTTTGCCTCTGGATTAGGATAATAATCTCCAACCTGAATACCATGGTCACCTTCTGTAATATAGAGATTGCTTACAGTAACAGGTACGGTAGTTAAAATATCAAGAGAGTTTCTAATACCATCGGTCGGTTCACTTCCAGAAGTAAAGTTTTTACCGGTAAGTGTGATAGAGTGTGCTTTTCCATCTGTAGAAGAAGATATTCTCTGTGAGTCAGTAAGTTCACCGTCAATATAAACTATGTAATCAACAATAGAATTGCTCATTGCGGCACAGGCGGCACTTATGCTTGCAAATGGTTTGTCCTGGGTTCCGTCTGCTATATAATCTGGAGAAGTACTTGAAGATGAGCTTACATACAATTCTTCATCTGTTGAAATCCTTACACTTGCTGTTGCGTTGCGGGTCTTACAGCGAACTTCGACAACATAAGTTTTTGTTCCTGTTGTAGTCTGGGTAAGGGTGAATGTATCGCCTGTCGTGTCTGTCTGTTTTGTTCCGTCTAAATACCAGGAATATGTGCTTCCTTCTGCGCCACCAGATACAGTGAAGGTAACTGTCTTAGAGTTTTCTGCTTCGCCGGAAACTGCTGAAAGAGAAAGGTCGTTTGTTGGGTCGACATTTACTACAGTTCCTGTTATGCGGCTCCATTTTGCGTAGAGGGTATAATCTGCGAGTTCCGAAGTAGTGTTGATTTGTGTGAATGGCTCGCCTTCGAACGTGCTGTCTGTGTACCAGCCGTTGAATGCGTAACCTGATCTTGAAGGAGCTGCAATTTGGAGAGGCAAATCATTTTCAGAATAAACTGATATGTTTGTTTCTGCATTCTGTGCCGGGGTAGTAGAATCATCGTTCAGAATATAGGTGATTGCGTATACTTGTTCGAGTTTTCCATAAGTGTTTATGCGCCAATTGGTTGTTTTTTCTGTACCGTTGTCATTAAAAATATATGGAATAACTGCGAACTTTTTAACTTCGTCAGCAAGTGTTGAGGTGGAATCAATATCAATATCGAGAACAGAGATGTCATTTTCATAAGTAGATGGACGGATTTTTATCTGTTTTGATTCGCTATGGTTGGTGAGTGTATTATTAATGATGATTTTTGCACCTTCTTCAACAAGAATAGGTTTTTCTGTATTGATGTTAGTTGAATCTCCCAAATGAAGGATAGATTGCTCTTTTAATTCTATGCTGTTTGAATCTTCAGCACCTGTGATTGCAAGCTTTGTGATTGTTACTGGAATAACTGAATTAATTGTAAGGGTTGTATCTTCAGTGCCAGTATAATCAGGTTCTGCACCTGCAAGTGTATCTGTAGGTTCTCCTGAACTCAAATCAGAAGCACCTTCGATTGTAATTGTTTTTGCACTTGCGCTTGTGATGCCGTTAATTGTCTGGAATCCATATACATTTCCACTTACATAAATAGTCCAATCAACATCGCTCTTTTTGCCTTCATTCAAAGCAAAAGATGCAATTTTAGTACAGGCTGATGTAAGGCTTGGCAATGCGTCTGAGATGGTAAAACCATTTGTTCCGCCAGTTGCACCTTCTTCTGGCTGGGCTACATACAATTTGTTTGTAAAGTATGCAGTGATAGTTTTGTTTCCTAAATCGTTTGCTGATTTAGACATTGTTGGCTCGGTTTTGAGAGCATCGGTCAGATTATAGGTTTCGCTCTTTTCTGTTTCGTACCATTTTGCAAAGCTATAACCTGTTATACCCATCTTTGGTAAAGTGATTTCATCGCTTCTTCGGGAATAACGCCTTGGTAGAACTGCGGCTTCTAAGAAAGCGTTATACTTTTCTAAGAGTTCACTAATGGTATATTCCTGATCGTTTAAGAAAAACTTATAGTCCAGAGTATAAACTTCGTTCAATTCAACTTGTGGAAGAATTGCAGTTGTTGTGATACCGTCTGCTACACGGATAATGTTGTCTGGTATTGTGTTGAGAGGTATATCAGCCTCGCCGTCAAGTGCATAAAAATCAAAAGAAAGCGAGTAATAACCGGCCTGTAATTTTTCTTCATCATCAGAAATATCACGTGTGAAAGTAACGGATTTAACACCGTCTTTTTCGATGATTTGGTCTGCGGTGAAGTTTTCTGTTGCAATTGGAGTTGTTCCTGTTGGAGTTGTAAGAACAGCGGTGACTTTGTCTGCATCTCCTGTGAATGGAATTGTAATGCTGATTCCGCCGTATTCAATTGTAGAAGTTAACAAAAACTCTATTACATTGCGCTGATATCGTTTGATTTCTTTGTTTTCTACAGTACCGCTGAATGGAATGTTGTGCAAATCTGCTGTAAGAGTAAAGTTCCAGGTTCCAGGGTCAAGTTCAATTTCTGAATTGCACAATTCTGTGTAAGTATCTGCCTGAGCAAGGGTGATTGAATCGCCAAAGGTATTTTCACCTTTTTTGAGTTTTCCCGTGAGTTCAAGATTTGAGAGGGAAGAAAGGTCAATATCATCATTACTTGGGTTTGAAGTCTGTCTGCTTATTGTTGTGTCTCCAACTACGAGATAAGTCTTTCCTTCCATGCCGGATGGTTTGTGTCCTTGGAATCCGCTTTTACAAGAAATAGCGGACATTAACGAAAGCGACGTTAGAAGAGAAAATGCCAGAATTTTTTTAGATTTGATTGTATGTATTTTATTTGTTCTCATTTTATTCATCATCTTTATAAACTCCTTTTGCTCCTATTCTGATATTTTTATCTGTGCGTAGTATGAATCGTAGATTTCTTTACCATTTACAGTCTTTACAGA
Source organism: Treponema sp. (assembly GCA_024699205.1). Taxonomy (GTDB): domain Bacteria; phylum Spirochaetota; class Spirochaetia; order Treponematales; family Treponemataceae; genus Treponema_D. The sequence continues at coordinate 9,215 of JAILQA010000333.1, forward strand.
AAGAAGTGATACGTCGTAGGTTCCCTTGACATACTTTGAAGTATCTATTGTAAGAATGTTGTTGTTATCTGCTGAAGGGAATGTCTGAACTACGCCGTCAATCTTCCAGGTGTAAGATGTGTAAGATGTATCTGCTGTGAATGTAATTGTGTTTCCAGAGATTCCTGTGTCGTTTTCTACTACTTCACCATCTACTGTTACTACTACATCGATTAAGGAATCATCACCTGAATTGATTGAGATGCTGATTACATTTTCCATAGTAGCGTCTATTACTGTAGACCATGTGTTCGGTTCAGATTCATTGTCTGCTATGTCTGTTGCAACTGCGGTAATAGAGAACTCGCCGTCGTGGTCACCGTCTGCTGTGAATGAAACGGTTGCGGTCCTGCGTGAGCCTGTTTCTGTAGTTTCTGATGAGCTCTTTGTAAGTGTTATGCCGTTTGATTCGTAATCTTCTTTTGCAAGTTCGCTGCCGTTCTTTGTAATTGTAATTTGAATGTCAGAAATCTCGTTTGCATCGGCGGCTGTGATTGTTATACTTGGCGTTGAGTTTTTCTTGTAGAGAGATTCAAGTGTGGTTGAAGTAAGAGCTGGGGCTGTTGTATCATAAGTAACGCTTCTTGTGATTGATGATGTCTTTCCTACAACGTCTGTTGCAACTGCTGTGAATGTTCGGCTTCCGTCTTCAATTGGATTTTCTGTATTTCCAAATGTTACTGTCCATGTTGTGCCAGTTACTTTTGCATCATATTCTGTTCCGCTCAGCGAATCTGTTACTATAACTTTTGCAAGGCCTCTTGTATCACTTGCCGTTCCCTTGATTTCAAATGCTGCATTTGTAATTGAAGCTACTGTAGATGTATCTTCAATGCTTGGAGCTGACATATCTACGTCGAATGTCTTTTCTGCTCTTGCTGATACATTTCCGCCTCTGTCTACTGCGTATACATATATTTTGTATTCGCCTTCTTCAAGTCCGTCTCCGCTAGCTCCTGTTGCTTTGAAGGTCTGGGTTGCGTTCCAGCTTGTTGTTCCTGTTGGATTTGTCCAGCCATCCTTTGTCCATGTAGTATCTGTAAGTATGTTTGATGTAGGTGCTGCAGGTGCTGTAGCTGACGATGCGATTACCTTGTACCATACTGCATTGATTTCGTTTGTATCTGATGCAGTTCCGTTCATGAGGAAGTTCGTTTCGTTTACGGCGTTTGTTCCAGTTTCTTCTCCAGTTGGACTTGTAATTGTGATTGTTGGAGCAATTGTATCAATTGTTGTAGAAGCACTTACTGGTTCAGAGCGATTTGATACGCCGTCCAATGCGATTGCTGAAATAGAATAAGTTCCGTCAACAGAGAAGGTAACTTTTGTTGTCATTGTCGGTGTAGCATTTCCTTCCTCTGTAATTGTGATTCCGTTTGATTCGTATTCATCTTCTTTGAGTTCTGTTCCGTCTTTTGTGATTGTAATTTGAATATCAGAAACTTCATTTGTATCGGTTGCGGTGAAGGTTATGCTTGGTGTGCCTTCGTTATAGTATGGATTAAGCTCTGTATTTGTAAGAACAGGATTGTCGCCGTCTGTCCATTTTGCATAGAGGGTGACGTCTTTTGTGAGAGTTCCGTTTTGAGCAGTGAGACCTTTGAGAATCTGGCCTGTGAAATCTTCGGATTCGGACCAGCCTTCAAAAGTATACCCAGTGCGTTTGATGACTTTGTCTGTAGGGAGAGTAACTTCGGTATACTGATTGTGCTTTTTGATAAAAGCAGATTCGTCGATTATTGTTCCTTCATTCAGAACATAATCTATATAGAAGTTTTTGTTGTATTTTGTGTAATTTTCCGGGTAGATTGTTCCAAATGTTTTATAGCCGTAAACCTGAACCTGGTCAGAGAAGACATTCAAAAGGCGTGATGCTTCATTTTCTTCATCAGTGTCGGTGTCGTAGGTTTCTATTTTGATATAGTAAAGACCGTTCGGGATTTCTTTTGCAGTGAAGTTAGTAAAATAGAAGGATTCTGTTTGTGTCTGCTCAGGATTTGATTCCGGGGCTTCTTCTTTTACTACATCAAAAGATTTGAGTGCATAGTCAGAAACAGGATTTACCCAGAGAGGAGAATCGTAAAGTCCTATTTTGGTAAAGCCGATTCTGTTTCCTTCTGATTCATTAACCTTGTATTTGAAGGTGATGCTTAAATCACCGGTAGTTACATATTTTGCATTAAAAGTAATATGTATTGTCTCATTAGCATTAACTACGATGCTTTCGTTTGTAGCAGAGAGAACCTTGCGGTTTTCGTTTTCGATGTTATTTGTATAAATCTTCAGGTAGAAATTATAAATTGCAGGTTCCAGGTCATGAACGGATTTACAGAGCTCATCAATGGAAGAGTAATTATAACTATCCTCTCCGGCTTTGGATTGGATTACTAATTCTACTCCAGTTATATCGTCTTGATTAAATGGCTGAGCAGCGATAAAACGTTCGTTTGTTTCATTTACCTGCACGGAGAAAAAAATACGTGCTTTTCCTGTTGATTTTTCCTGATCATTTTGTGTGTTTAGCAATTTGTAATTACAAGATAAGAATAAACAAGGCAGCAAAATAGAAAGGAAATAGTATGAAGCTTTTTTCATAATAACTCTCCTGTAAAAAGTTCATTTTGTATCAATAGATTTTTTAAACAATATGTCAGAATAATTCTATAGTAGAATTAGAGTTAATACAAGGATTAGTTTTTTGAATGGTTTAAAAAAAACAGGGGGAGTGTAGGTTATTATAGAGGGTTTTAAGCAGGCGTTGCGGGCGGCGTTTGAGCCCGCTGGAAGGGGTCGGCCGCAACGAAGTGCGGCCGCAGGGGGAGGCTTCCCCCTTCATAGGTTTTATATAGAAATTAACTTGCGAGATGTTCGGCGGAAGTTCCTTCGATGTTGTGATAGGCATAGCTGTAGAGGATTTCGGCGACATCGTTCAGAGGTTTTCTTACTTTAAGACCCATGCTGTGTGCAAAATTGCAGGCAGCTTTAGTTGATTCAGGATGCCAGAGTTTTGCGTTTTCGAGGTTTACAAAGGTTGCTTTTTCGGCACCAGCAATGGCCTTAATGTGTGCGTTTATAAGTTCGATGGTCTTGTCGGCATTAGGATTGTCGATAGAAACAAGTGCGATTCGACAGGCTTTGTTGCAGCTTCGGATAGATTCGATAAGTTCGATGTAATATGTGTCAAAGTTAGAAGGATTTGTTTTGATAAGGTTTGCGTCGCTTTCGCCGATGTGAATGAGGATTCCTTCTGGAGCGAGTGTTGAAATTGCCTTTTCAAAGTAATTTTTTGCATTGGTTACGTTTAAAGAAGCATCGCTTTTGTTGTAGATTTCAAAATTGAAACTGTATTCACCGGCAAGCTGGCTTACAGGAATTGCTTTGTCGAGTGTGCCACCCATAAGAATGACACCGTTTTTCTTTTCAACAGCACTTGGTTTTGTGTTGATATATTCATCCAAAGAATTTGTGTAGTTATACATAGTTTCCTCCTTTTCTACATCGTTCTTTATTTCAATTACTGGGATAGTTTTTGCGGTAGTTGATTTTGTGTTTATTGCAGTTACATTAGGGGCAGTTGCAATTGCTTTTGCGGCTTTTTTGTCTAAGCTTTTGTTGCGGAAATAAACCAGCATGTTTGTTGTTACGATTGCAAGGTTCAAAAAGTAAACGACAAGAACATAATTGAACTGAGCATTCATAATTTTTGCGGTTATTCCTGCTAAATATCCGGTTATAATCAGAATGATAAAAGGAAGGCTCATTCCTTTTGCAGTTCTGGCTTTATATGCTTTGCTTACATTAAGTGGCCAGGAAAATCCAAAGCAAACTAACATAAGCGCTTCAAAAAGATGTGTAAGATTCATTTGTATTACCTCATTTATTTTTTATACCTGCATTGTAGCACCGGGAAAAAAATAAACAATTTTTAGAAAGAAAAGAAAGTTTTTTTTAAGATAAGAAAGACTTTTGAAAGTAAAGAAAATATTTTGGAGAAGAGGAACTAGAAAAACGAGGGAAAGCGTTCACTATAATGGAATTTAGTCTAGGATTTTCCAATAAAAGGTTTTGTTGGGGTATTATTCAATCGGTAAGTCTATTCCAAAATACTGGTTTTCTTCATTAACTTCTAAGATTTCTTTTAGAGGTTTATCCGAATATTTTATTATTTTCTCTCGGTATTCAAATCGAGTTTTTATATCATTTATTTCTTCACGACGTTTTTTTGAAATCTCAAGAAACTGCACTTCTTTATCTAAACCAAGAAAACGTCGATTTAATAAACTTGCTGCAATTCCTGTCGTGCTGGCGCCTGTGAAGGGATCAAGTATCCAATCATTTTCTTTTGTAGATGCCAAAATTATACGAGCAAGCAAAGGTAATGGTTTCTGTGTCGGATGTTTACCACAGGATTTTTCCCATTTGGAAATTGCAGGCAGGCTCCATAAATCACGCATTTGTGTACCGCCATTAATCTCTTTCATCAATTCATAATTGTAATAATGAGTTATTTTCTTATTCTTTCTTGCCCATAAAATAAACTCTGTAGAGTGAGTAAAAAATTTGCAGGATAGATTTGGTGGCGGATTTGTTTTTGCCCAAGTAATACAGTTTAGGATTCTGAAATCTAATTCATTTAGCATTTGTGCAACGCTAAAAATATTGTGATATGTTCCTGAAATCCAGATAGTGCCGTTTTCTTTTAGTTTTTCACGACATAAGGAGAGCCACTTTCTATTGAATTCATTATCTTTTTCAAAACCTTGAGATTTATCCCAATCACCCTTATTCACAGAAACTTGCTTTCCGCTCTGAATAGAAATTCCACCGTTGGAAAGAAAATAGGGAGGATCAGCAAAAATCATATCAAACTGGAAGTCAAATTGAGATAAAACTTTGGTGCAATCGCCATGAATCAGAGTAAAATCATGATTTTCAGATTTGTAATAGGAGTTAAGCATTATACAAGACCTTTTTATCTTAGACTATCCATAAATATATTTCTTCCAGTCCAATTCCAATAAGAAATATCCTCTGAAATAAAAAGCCTCTTTATTGTCAATAAATTATTGCAATTGGGTGACTTTTAAGTTCAATAATATATTCATATTTTGATGTTTCATTTTTTGAGCCTGAATTCTCTTTCAAGAAAGCA
>JAILQA010000368.1 GCA_024699205.1 Treponema sp.
CCAGACCGTCCAAGGGCTGCAAGCTGAGGACCGATACCACAATAATCCAAACCGGCAGAAATAGAACGGGTTGGAAGAGCCTGTCCGTCTTCATCAAGAAGAAAGCGACTTTTATATCCCTGCATGATTCCATCGCGGGCAGCGTTTCCTGTCATGCGGCTTGCATTTTCACCAACGTTTGGACCAACGCCGCCTGCTTCTGCTCCAATAAGTCGTGGAGAAGATTCATTTATAAAAGGTTCAAAAAATCCGATTGAGTTTGAACCGCCGCCAACACAGGCAACCATTGCTCCAATTTTTATTCCGCGTTCTTCGGCTTGTTTTTTAACTTCACGACCAATTACACTCTGGAACTCACGGACAATATCAGGGAATGGAGCCGGACCAAGAGCACTTCCCAAAACATAATGAGTTGTATCAGGATTTGCGGCCCAATCGCGCATAGCTTCGTTTACAGCATCTTTAAGGGTTCGGCTTCCACTTGTTACCGGATGAACTTTAGCACCATATAATTCCATAGCAGCAACATTTGGTTGCTGACGGTGAACATCAACTTCGCCCATGTAAATTGTACAATCAAGTCCCAGTTTGGCACAGGCAGCTGCAGTTGCAAGTCCGTGCTGACCCGCTCCTGTTTCTGCAATAATGCGTTTTTTACCCATGCGTTTTGCCAGCAAACACTGTCCAATTGCATTATTGATTTTATGGGCACCTGTATTTGCCAACCCTTCCAGCTTTATGTAAATCGGTGCCCCGCCCAAAAGTTTTGTTGCAGTCGGTGCAAAGTAAAGTGGGGTTTCGCGTCCAATATAATCTCGACGAATTATTTCAAGCTCGTCTAAAAAGGTTTTGTCCTTCATCGCTTCATGGAAAGCTACTTCAAGTTCATCAAGAGGACGTCTTAGAACTTCTGCAACATATTTTCCACCATATTGATTAAAAAATCCATTATCACTCATTTTGTATTCCTTTTGTCTTTTTTATCTTATCTGTCGAAAAATATTAACTGTTTTATTTTGTTAACATCTTTTATACCAATCTGATTTTCAACTTCAACTCCACCAGAAACATCAATCAGCTCTGGAGAAAGACCTTTTGTTATCTCACATACATTATCTGGAGTAATACCGCCGGCAATCCATTTAATTTCATAGGTTAAGGCCTTGTCTGTTATTTTAGACCTGTCTATTTTTTTTGAATCCAGCAAAACTCGCATTTCTCCTTTAGAAACAAGTTTTTCATATTCTTCAAGGTTATTTACAGCAAAATAATGCGGAAGTTCAAGAAGCTTTTTGTCTACTTTTTCATACGGTATTTTATGAAATTGAATTAAATCAAAAATCCCATCCTTTACCAGTTGAACAGCCTTTTTACTTTCGGGAGAATCCAAATCAACAATTACTGCAACTTTTTTTGCTTTCAATTTTCCAAGTTCAGGAAGTAGTTTTTCCAGACGTCCATCTCGGCTTACACTGCGTGGGAAAGCATCTGCAAAAATGAAACCTAAAAACTTTACCCCAAGTTCATCGGCAGCAAGGGCGTCTTCAATCCTTGTGAGACCACAGATTTTAAAGCTCTTACCAGTGTTTGAAATCTCTTTTTGATGTTCATCTTCATTTGCGTAGTTCATCCAAAAGTCTGCATTTTTTGTACTTTTGGCCTTCATAAATGAATCAACAAATCCTTTGTGAAGTTCTGGATTTTTTGCAGCAGCTTCACCAAGTAAAAGTCCTGTAAAGCCCATTGAACTTACTGCAGCCGCACATTCATAATTTGTAACACCACTTTCAAAAATGATTCTTGTATTGTCACCCATAATTTTCCGGATTTTCTGGAACATCATGCAGGGACGTAGTAAATCAATTTTAAATGTTGCAAGATCTCGGCTGTTTACACCACAGACAAAATTATCAAAGCTTCCGTTCGAAGTGGCAATTTCCATAAAATCTTTATGTCCAAATACAAAGGAAAGCTTTTCTAAATCTTCCTCAGAGCGGATTTCAATCAATGCAGACATTCCAAGGAGAGCAACTTCTTCTGCCATTTTTAAAAGAGTTTCTTTTGGTAAAATGCGTGCAATCAAAAGAACTGCATCTGCTCCTGCCTTGTAAGAAATCTCAACTTCTTCCGGGAAAAGTAGAAAATCTTTGCGTAATACCGCTGGAACAGTGCCAGTTGAATCGTAATCATCCGAAGCATAATCATCTATTGCACGACAAACGTTAACTAAATCATACAGTGAGCCCTTAAAAAAGTTTTTTTCCGTAAGACAAGAGATTGCCGCTGCTCCTGAACGCGCATAAGATAAAGCAGTTTGATAAGCATCTAATTCTGGCGAAATGTCACCCTTACTTGGAGAAGCACGTTTTACTTCCAGAATCACACCTTTTGTTTTTAAAAAGGTGTGAAGTGGTCTTTTTCGAGCTTCCGGCAAAGATAGGCCAAAATCCAGTCCTAAGGATTCAATATCAGCCCGGCGTTTTTCTATAATTCTTGTAAGTATATCCATTTGTTATGCACTCAACTCCTCACTGACCTTTTGAATTTCTCTTAATTTTGCGAGAGTTCTTCCTGAATCAATTGCATCCAGAGCCATAGCATAACCGTCTTTGAGAGTGCGGGCCTTACCACAAAGATAAAGAACCGCTCCTGCATTAAGACCGACTGCATAACGGATTGTCTTTCGACCGCTGCCATTAAGAACTTCCATAGCGAGTTTTGCATTATCACTGCCGTTTCCACCATAGAGTTCATTTTCATCAGCATCAGCGATTCCAAAATTAGCAGGATTTATTACATACTGATTTTCGTTGCCTTTTTCATCAATCTGATAAACGGTGGTTGGTGCGCATGGAGAAATTTCATCGTAACCATCTTCAGAGTTTACAACCATAACACGTTTAGCACCAAGTGATTTAGCGGCTCGGGCATAGTCACGTAAAAGTTCTTTTGAATAAACGCCAAGAACTTCATATTTTGCATTTGCAGGGTTCAAAAGAGGACCAAGAACGTTGAATATTGTTTTAATACCAAGTGCCTTACGAATTGGAGCAGCAAATCTCATTGCTGAATGATAAACTGGGGCCATAAGGAAGCCAAAGCCGGTTTTGCGAACCAGTTCAGCGGTTTTATCCGGGCTTGCCATGATATTGATACCCAGGGCTTCAAAAAAGTCTGCTGCACCAGATTTTGATGATACAGCACGGTTTCCATGTTTCGCCATTACCTGACCACAACTGGCAGCAACCAGCGCTGACATAGAAGAAATATTAAAGGAACCTTTTCCATCGCCGCCTGTACCAACAATTTCTGCAAGTCCTGCACCTGCATCTTCACCAGTTTCAATTGGGAATGGAGTTTTCTTTGCAAGCATTACCTGAGCTGCACCACCCATCTCTTCGGCAGTTGGAAGTCCACGGGAAGCCATTGCTGTAAGCACGGATGAAGCGACTTTTTCGTCCATTGTTCCGTCGGTAAGTTCACTGATAAATGAGGCAGTCTGTTCACGGCTCAGTGGTTTTTTCTGGTCAATCAGCTGGTTCAAAATCAAAACATGTGAAATATTTTCGCGACTGTAATTTAGGAAGGCCTTAAAAAGAGCATCTCCGTTTTCGCTTGCAATAGATTCCGGGTGGAACTGAACGCCTTCAATTACAAAGTTTTTGTGGCGGATTCCCATAATATCACCGTCTTTTGCTCGTGCAGAAACTTCAAACTCAGGAGGAAGAGTAGATTCATCAACTACAAGAGAATGATAACGGGTAAAGTTTCCTTTTAATCCTATGCTGCGGAAAATACCACGTCCATCGGTTTTGATTTCTTCTACAATTCCATGACGAATATATTTTGCTCCAACAATTTTTGCTCCAAAAGCGGCACCAATTGCCTGATGACCAAGACAGATTCCAAGAATTGGAAGTTTTCCTGCAAAATATTTTATTGCTTCAATGGAGATTCCTGCTTCAAGGGGAGTTCCTGGTCCTGGTCCTACAACAATGTGTGTGGGTTTTGCAGCTTCAATTTCTGCAACTGTACTTTCTTCTGAACGGAAAACTTGAACTTTTCCACCAGAAACTCTTTCCAAACTCTGAACGATATTAAATGTAAAACTATCTTTATTGTCTATAAATGCAATCATTTTTTTCCTCCTTCAAAAACAGATCTTAATGCTCCAAGCTTTTCGTTTGTTTCTTCCCATTCACGGTCGGCATTGCTGTCATAAACAATTCCTCCGCCTGCCTGTAAAGACCAGACTTTTCCCTGTTTTAAGGCACAACGGATTGCAATACAAAAATCTAAATCACCGTTTGATTGAATGTAGCCTACTGCACCTGCATAAAAGCGTCGTTTTGTTTTTTCAATGCGGCTTAAAATCTCAATTGCACTGATTTTTGGTGCTCCAGAAACTGTTCCTGCTGGGAAAGCTGCTCTTAAAACTTGAATTGGTTTAAATCCTTCTGCAACTTTTCCCTGTACATCACTAACGATATGCATAACATGACTGAACATTTCAACTTCCATAAAACGGGTAACTTCTACGCTTCCGTTTGAGCAGACACGTCCTAAATCATTGCGGGCTAAATCAACAAGCATAAGGTGTTCTGCGCGTTCCTTTGCATCGTTGAGGAGTTCTGCTTTTAGGGCTTCATCTTCTGCGGTATTTTTTCCACGTCGTCGAGTTCCTGCAATTGGGCGGATTGAAGCAATGCCTTCACGAACGCGTACAAGACTTTCTGGTGAAGAACCAATGAGCTGGCGTTCTCCAAAATCGATGTAAAAAAGGTAAGGGCTTGGATTAACTGCCCGCAACCTTCGATAAATTTCAAGGGCGGAATTATTGCATTCAAACTGAAGGCGGCGACTTGGAACAGCCTGCAAAAGATTTCCTGCAATGATTTCTTTTTTGATAGCTTCAACTTTTTCTTTGTATTCGCGTTCACTTTGTTCAAGATTTGTGATTGTGTGGACTTCGCAGGCTTCTTCTGGTTCAGAAAGATAAGAAAAATCTAAGTCGTTGAGGCGTTTTTTCAAATCTGAAACTGCTTTTTCTAAATCTATCTGATGTTCATTGTAATTTAAGGCAAATACATGAATGTTTTCTGTAAAATGATCGAAAACTACATAGATATGGCCGGCTACAAACTCGCTTTCCGGGATATGAAGTTCATCTGTCTGGGCTGCAAGATTTATTGTATCGCAGCGGGCAGCAAACTCATAACTGAGATAACCCAAACCACTTGTAGGAACTGGAATTGTGTTAGAGATTTCCTTTCCGTCCTCTCTGGTGATTACGCTCATGTCATTTTGTTGTGCAACATATAAAAGTGCATCAAGAATGTCCGGTGTATGAAGAACTCGGCTTCCTGGTGCAATTGTTTCATTTGTTTCATTTTTGCCTTTGTATGGAAGGCGGCGGCCGTCAATTAAGAATGCAACGCCATCATCATCTTGAATAATATGAAATGCTGGTTCAAGAAGAAGAATAGAATAGCGTTCTCGTCCGCGTGCAAAGCTTGCACTTTCCAAAATTGCTGATGCTCCGATTTTACGCGCCAAAGAAAAAGGCGTGTACCTGTCACATGGCAGTGAAAAATAAATAGAATCTGTACGTGTCATAGTTGCTCCTGGATTATGTTTCTATTAGTAGTAACACAATCTAAAAGGAAATATACTTTCTCTTTATGTTTCTGTCAAAAGTAACATAAAGAGAAAGTTATAATATTTTATTATATTTATGATATTTAAGAAAAAAAAAAGGGATAAAAAAGAATAAGTTATTAGCGCTTGTGAGATTAATGT
>JAILQA010000377.1 GCA_024699205.1 Treponema sp.
CTTTCGCAAAAACGGCAAGCTATATTACAACCAGGACAAACAGGAAGATGAATACGTCCTGTATTGGCTGTATGCTGTCCAAAGCAAGGATGCCGTAATGCCAATTCTGAAAAAGATGCTGGCATAATACTCCTTTAGTTATTGCTGAAAAGAGGTGTACTCAAATATCTGTCTCCAGAATCAGGAAGAAGAACAACAATATTCTTTCCTTTATTTTCTGGACGTTCAGCCAATATTTTTGCAGCTTTAAGAGCTGCGCCACTAGAAATTCCAACCAAGATACCTTCACTCTGAGCAAACAGACGGCCTTCTGCAAAAGCATCATCATTTTCAATTGGAATAATTTCATCATAAACTTTTGTATTCAAAACAGCAGGAACAAAGCCTGCTCCAATTCCCTGAATCTTGTGAGCACCAGCCGTTCCCTTAGAAAGAACTGGGCTTGATGCAGGTTCAACAGCAACAATTTTTACGTTAGGATTCTTTTCTTTAAGATATTCACCAACACCAGTCAATGTTCCACCAGTTCCTACACCAGCAACAAAGATATCAACCTTGCCGTCTGTCTGTTCCCAAATTTCAGGACCAGTTGTCTTTTTATGAATTGCAGGATTTGCAGAGTTTACAAACTGACCTGGAATAAAGCTACCAGGAGATGCTGCATGAAGTTCTTCAGCCTTGGCAATAGCACCTTTCATTCCTTTTGCACCTTCAGTAAGAACAATTTCTGCCCCATAAGCCTTCAAAAGATTACGTCTTTCAACACTCATTGTTTCTGGCAATGTAAGGATTGCATGATAGCCTTTTGCAGCAGCAACAGCGGCAAGACCAATTCCAGTGTTTCCACTTGTAGGTTCAATAATTGTTGCACCTGGTTTCAAAAGACCTTTTTCTTCTGCATCCTCTATCATTGCAAGGGCAATTCTGTCCTTTACACTTCCAGCAGGATTCAAGTACTCAAGTTTTGCAAGAATTGTAGCATTTTTAATTCCTGACTTCTTTGAATACCCATTCAACTGCAAGAGTGGTGTTTTTCCAATCAATTCCAATGCACTCTGTTTAATGTCTGACATAATTTACTCCTATGTTTATATAAAGTTTATGAAAAAAGTATGCATCAAAGTCTACACCTATGCAACTACTTTAAACTCTTAAATACAAAAGTATTAAATAGATTTACAAACACCACCCCTACAGGGATATACAATCTACATGCAGAACACAATGACATTACCACCATGCATTATGCAGTTTTGCGTAAATCTAAATTATTAATGTAAAAAAATTGATTTTTCGCTGAAGACTCAGCTTAACAAGAAAGACAGCAGAGGCACATCCGTCCATTGCGGAAATTCTGACGGACTAATGTTTCAAAGTAAATCTCCATTTTGTGCCTCCTGCATTTATTTTTATAAACTTATCCTATTGGATTGATAGGTTTAATATACAGGATATTGCATACCTTGTCAATAGGTTATACAAAATAAATTATATTATTCAGAACTTGATTGGGTACCATTCAGTTTTTCAGCAATCATGCGAACATTTTCCGCAGATTCTGATATTCTATCCGTAGCCTGACTAAAGTTTTCAACACCAAAAGCAATCTGCTTAAGAGCTAATAATATCTGTTCGCTTGCAACTGTTTGCTGACTAATAATGCTTGAAATTTCATTGCTTGAATCAGCAGTAACTTCGGCACTCATTTTTATGCTTGAAAACTTTTCTTCAAGTTCTTTAGCTTTTTCACAGCCTTCTTTTACTTTTTCAGTTCCGCTTTCACTCATTAATATGAGATGGTCAGAACTCTGCTGAATTTCCGAGATTTTTTCTTTTATTTCTTTTGTACCGTCAATAATACCATCAGCAAGACGTCGAATTTCTGTAGCTACAATATGAAAATTCTGTCCAGCTTCCCCTGCACTGCTCGCCTCAAGTTCAGCATTAAACGCTATGATTTTTGCCTGATCCGCTACAGAGTTAATAATAGAAACAATGTCCCATATATTTTCTATTTTATCAC
>JAILQA010000393.1 GCA_024699205.1 Treponema sp.
ATAAATACAGTGTATATTAATAACAGTTAGTTGAGACTAACAGATATAATTAAATGAGGTTATTAAATGAAAGTAGCAGTAATATATGCCAGCACAACTGGTAACACAGAAGCAATGGCAAATGCAATAAATGATGCATTAAAAGCATCGGGTGCAGAAGTAGTTTTTTCAAGCGCAGACAGTGCAGATAAGGCTGCTGTTACAGCTTGTGATGTAATTCTTCTTGGAAGTCCTGCAATGGGCGATGAAGTTCTCGAAGACACAATGGAAGATTTTTACACAGGCTTAGAAGCATCTCTTAATGGAAAAAAGGTAGGAATCTTTGGTTCTTATGATTGGGGAGATGGACAGTGGCTCCGTGACTGGAATGACCGCTTGAACAATGCAGGAGCTGTAAGTGCAGCAGAACCTCTTATGGTTCATCTTACACCTGAGGATGCAGATGTAGAACAGTGTAAAGCTTGGGCTTTATCTGCAATAAAATAGGCTCTTATAAAATAATATATATTTTTTAGCCGTCTGGTTTATGTCATGGCCAGGCGGCTATTTTTTTATTTTTTTTGCAGTTAGATTTAACTAACATATTGACAAAGAAAAAATATAGTTATATTATCCGTGTGTTAGTTTTTACTAACAAAGGAGTTAAAATGATTAAATCAAAAAAAATAATGATTGCCACAGTTTTGTGTGCTTTTTCCGCTTTTTCATTTGCACAGGAAGTGACATTTGAAAACAAACTTTCATCAAGTTTAGTAAATATTAATATTTCAGATGACAAAACTGATACAGGTTTTGCTGGTATTAAAAATGAAGCAAAGGCTGAATACAGCTCAGAAAAACTCGATATGGGAGTTAAACTTATTGTTGACGTAGCAAAGGAAGATGACGATTCTCTTTCAATTGGTTCAGAAGGCTTTGTCGATGATTATTTTATCGAATTCCGACCTGTAAATTTAATAGGAATTGGATTCCACAAAGGTTATAATGTAGCTGGTTCTTTTCTTCCTTGTCTCGAAAAAGAAATCGATGCTTCTAATTTCGGAAGTGATTTAGGTCTTTTCCTTTATCCTCTTGAAGGACTTGTTGTTTCTGCTGGTGTAGACTTTATTTCTTATCTCGGTCGTGAAGGAACAAAGCCTCTTGTAAATTTTGGTGCAGAATATGCAGTTGGCGAAACAATTACTTTTGGTGCTGCTTTCCGTAACATGGTTTCAGATGACCGTACAATTGGTGCTTATGCATCTTTCACAGGGCTTGAAGGTCTTACATTAAATGCTGGTTTTACATATAACGGAGAAATTGAAGATTTTAATATTTCTGGAAACCTTATAAATGCCGCAGTAATGTTCAACAATGGTCCTCTTGGAATCTATGCAGATGCAGTGTTTGCTGTTGGTGGTGAAAAGGATCTTGCAAATGAACTTTATGCAGCTGCATACGCAAATTATTATTTTACAGATAACTGGTTTGCTGGACTTTATGGTTGTTTCACAAATGATTCAGATAACGATGACGCATGGTGTGTAGGAATCAATCCTTCTGTAGGCTATACCTTCAATGAAAATAATACTGTTGGAGCAGGTGTTTATGTAAATGTAATGAAAACTACAAAAACTATCTCCTTCCCAGTTTATTGGAAATATAACTTCTAAAAATTCAAGGTCTTAGGTCCATACTTTTTTTTCCGGCTGCACGTGCTGTCCAGCCGGTTTTTTTATTAAATAATGAAAAGATTTATTCCTTCTTTAGGGAACTTTTCTTTTACTTGATTTACACACCTTTCCACAATTACTGAATTTTCTTCATTTATATAAGTAGTCATAACAAAATTCATTTCCGGCCAGACGCTGTTTCCAAGCTTACGGGAATTTCTGCCTCGTCCATAAAGATTTTCATCAATTGTGTATTCAAACTTCGGAATTGTTCTTTCCAATATTTCTATGATATCATCTTCTACTGATTGATTAGCAATTATTTCACAGCGACAAAGCTTCTTTGATGCTTGCTGTCCTTTGTCTGGTAAGTTCTTTTTACTTGTATCCTCTAATGACTCTGTTTTCCTTTCATTTTTACACATAAGCGCATAGAGAACAGGAATAATGATAAGGGTAACAAAGGTACTAGAAATAAGTCCACCCACAACACATAGACCGATTGGTTGTACAAGTGATGAAGAACCTTGTGTAGTAAAGCTCATAGGAAGCATACCAAGAATTGTTGTAAGTGTAGTCATCAATACAGGGCGCAGTCGAGAGCAGCCGGCTTCAAGACAGGCAGCATCAACAGTAAGTCCACGGGCAACCAGGAGCCCCGTATAATCTACAAGAACAATACCATTGTTTACGACAATACCTACAAGCATTACAAGACCAACCATTGTCATAACCGAAACGGTTTGTCCTTTCAAAAAATAAATCAGCAGTACACCAATGAACATAAATGGAATTGTAAACATATTGATAAAAGGTTTTTTGAAGCTTCCGTACATGCCAGCCATAACACCAAAGACCAGAAGAATTGCAAGTACAATAATTTTGCTAAAAAGAATTGCCTGTTTTTTCATGTTCTTCCAGGAGCCTTCAAAGCTGACATTTACATCACCCGCAAAAATACAGTTTTCCTGGATTGCTTTTTTGATTTTTGCTTCAATATCAGGTGCATTTTCATTTCCTTTTATTTTAGCGGTAATATGAATTGTACGGGCCTTGTTTTCGTGATTGATTGCAACTGGTCCGTAGTTTTTCTTAACGCTTGCAAAATTAGAGAGACTGACAAGACCATCCTTTCCCTGAACCATAATTTTTTCAAGATCAGGAATACTTGATTTATCTGCTTTTTGATAAGAAATGATTACATCGTATTCATTTCCACTCTGCCGATATTTTGTAGCGGCAATTCCTGCAACACTTCCGTTAATTTCGTTTGCCGCTGCTTCAACACTTACTCCAAAAGAGTAGGCTCGTTTTCTGTCAATTTCAATTTCCAACTGAGGAAGTCCATTTTTCAAATCCATTTTTATATTTGTAAGGTTCGGCATTTTCTGAATAAGAGCCATAATTTCTTCACTGGCAAGCCGTGCATTTTCAATATCATTTCCCTTTACCACAATATCAATATCACTTCCAGCCATGCTTTCCATGCTGTCATTCGCAAAATTAAACTGAACTC